>NZ_JAUSUC010000029.1 GCF_030813365.1 Oikeobacillus pervagus | reverse complement strand
CTTGTAGATTTGAACATTTCCCTGGGTATTTGCCTATTTCCCAAGTTTATTTGCACTTCTTCACTGTCCACACCTCACCTAGTTACTCTTTTCCCCGGGTTTATTTGCACTTCTTCTCTATTCTCGCGCTCGATCGGTCTCTATTTTTCCGGATTTTCTCGATTTGACTATTTCCCACTGACTTTTGATCATTTCCCATGAGGATTTGCACTACTTATTGGCTTTTTTGCGCTTGTTCCTTGTAGATTTGAACATTTCCCTGGGTATTTGCCTATTTCCCAAGTTTATTTGCACTTCTTCACTGTCCACACCTCACCTAGTTACTCTTTTCCCTGATTTATTTGCACTTCTTCTTTATTCTCGCGCTCGATCGGTCCCTATTTTTCCGGATTTTCTCGATTTGACTATTTCCCATTGACTTTTGATCATTTCCCATGAGGATTTGCGCTACTTATTGGCTTTTTTGCGCTTGTTCCTTGTAGATTTGAACATTTCCCTGGGTATTTGCCTATTTCCCAAGTTTATTTGCACTTCTTCTCTATCCACACTTGTTTGGTTTCTTTTTCCTACTATAAATGCAATCGCCCTGGAAAAGATAATGTTGTACGTTAATTTCAAAGGGGGAACTTTTTAAATGGCTCAACAAACAATTGATGTGAATTCATTAAATCAAGCAAAGGCAAGTGTGACATTATCCCAGCAATTATTGAATCAAGCGATTGAAAAATGTTCAACAGACCAAGCTTTGGCTGAGGCTGCTGTAAAACAAGCGGCAAGTGAAATTGCTCAAGCGCAAACAGCTGTGAGTCAAGTACAGAGTGCGATTATTACGCAACAACAGCAACAAAGATCGAAAGAATAGCCGGTAATATTCCGTGGGGGATTTTATTCATCCCCCTTTCCTATTCATCCATTATGATCTGTATAGTTCCTATAAAATTCATACAATCTTTTTACAACCTTTCCTTTTTTACCTGGATATATAGTTTCCCCAATTTTTGTAACGGGAACAATTTCCTGAATAGAATTGGTAAGGAAAACTTCCTCTGCGTTCTTTATTTCCTCTATGTAAAAACAACCCTCATGAACGGTCATTTGCTGAAGACGAGCTAATTTTAAAATAAATTTCCGAGTAATTCCATTTAAGATTCCTGTAGACAAACTTGGAGTGAAAAGTTCGTCATTTACCACCCAAAAGATATTAGATACAATTCCTTCGGCCACAAATCCTTCTTCTGTTAAAAAAATTCCTTCTTTATTAGGAGCATTCCCTATTTCTCGCTTAGCCACAATATTATTCAAATAATGATGGGATTTCAGTCGAAGCGCAGTTTCTGGCGTATTTCTTCTGAGCTCTAACAAGACTCCTTCTTTTTCCTTTAACCCTTCTGTTATTGTGAGAGGCTTTTGGAAAACAATTGTCGTAGGTTCAACATAAGGTTCAGTTTGGAGACCAATTTCACCGACACCTGCTGAAACATTGAAGCGAATATACGAGTTCAGGAGTTGATTTTTTTCAGAAAGAATCCGAATGATCTCTTCTACTTCCCCACTTGTCCAATGTCTTTCAATTCCTAACTGCTTGATTCCATCATTTAATCTCTTTACATGTTCCTCAAGTAAGAATGGATGACCATTATATGTACGAATCGTCTCAAATACCCCAAGTCCATATAAATACCCATGGTCAAAAGGTGAAATAACCGCCTTTTCTTTTTCCACCAATTCCCCATTTAAATAGATCCACATTATTCTTCACCATTCCCAGTGGTTATATGATAGTTTCGATATGTACGGATAAAACTACTTAATAATTGTTTTCCTGATTTCGTCATAATCGATTCTGGATGAAATTGTACACTTTCAATCGGATATTTTTTATGACGAAGTGCCATGATTTCTCCCTCTTTCGTCCAAGCAGAAACCTCTAGGCAATCAGGCAATGTTTCTTTTTTCACAATAAGAGAATGATATCTAGTTGCTTGAAATGGATTTTCCATTTGTTCAAAAATCGTCTGTCCATCATGAAAAATATCGGACGTTTTCCCGTGCATTAGCCTTTCAGCTTGAATAACGTCTCCACCAAAAACTTGAGCAATAGACTGATGACCAAGACAAACCCCGAATATAGGAATTTTCCCCGCAAAATAACGGATTGCTTCTAGACTAATCCCCGCTTCATTCGGAGTACAAGGACCAGGGGAGATCATCAAAAAATCTGGATTCATTTGTTCAATTTCTTGAATGGTGACTTCATCATTTCGTTTCACGACTAATGTTTCACCTAATTCTCCTAAATATTGGACAAGATTATATGTAAACGAATCATAATTATCAATCATGAAAATCATATTCTTACACCTTCTTCTGCTTCTTCTTTCGCTTTCCATAAGGCAAATGCCTTTTTCAATGACTCCTTGTATTCATGCTTCGGATTGGAGTCAATCACAACCCCTGCTCCTGCTTGTACATAGCTTTTATTATCTTTCACTAACATTGTCCGGATGACAATATTTAATTCTAAATCACCATTGAATCCAATCCACCCGATTGAACCTGTGTAGAGCCCACGGCGCACTGGTTCTAGTTCTTCAATAATTTCCATTGTCCGTACTTTGGGAGCACCTGTAATTGTCCCCCCTGGGAAAACAGCTTCAATCGCATCATAGCCCGTTTTTCCTTCTGCTAATTTTCCCCGAACATTTGATACGATATGCATGACATGGGAATACTTCTCGATCACCATAAATTCATTTACTTCGACTGTTCCATAAGCACACACTCGTCCAAAATCATTTCGTTCTAGATCTACTAGCATCACATGTTCAGCCCGCTCTTTTTCATTTTCAATTAATTCAGAGGCAAGTTTCAAGTCCTCTTCCTCCGTCTTTCCCCTTGACCGTGTTCCCGCAATAGGTCTTGTGAATACATCTTGACCGCTTTTTTTCACGAGTAATTCCGGAGAACCTGATACAACTTGGAATTCCGGGGTGTGAATATAAGACATATATGGCGATGGATTGAGCTTTCGTAATGCCGCATATACTTCAATCGCCGGAATATCTAAAGGCTTTGATTGGCGGACAGATAAATTCACTTGAAAAACATCCCCTGCCGCAATATATTCTCGTACTTTTTCTACTGCATCTTTAAATTGTTCTTCTGATAATGATACTTCTAAGTTTTCATCTGTTTTTTTCTTTACAAGAGGATCCTCTTTCACATCTTGATCCATTGCTTCTGTCCAATGCCTTTTCCAATACTCTAGACAATCTTCCTCTTCGTTTTCAAGTAACTGTACTATCCATAATTGCTTTAGATCATGGTCAAAAATAAACCATTCCTTAAAAATAAAGAAATACAACTCAGGGAGCCCCAGATCATCTATTGCTTTATTCGGAAGTTTTTCAATATGGCGAGCGTAGTCATAACTAATAAAACCAATCGCTCCACCTTGAAAATCTGGCAAACTCAAATCAGTCGAAATTTGAAACTGCTTCATCCATTGTTCAAAAGCCCGCAATGGTACACCCATTATTTTCTCTTTATGATCCTCCGTGTGGATTTCGATGCCATTTTCAATTGCTTTGGCCGTCGCATACGGTTTGATTCCCGCTATGCTAAATTTGCCCCCTCTACCACTTTCAAGGAGGCAATAATAAGATTCATCCTTCGTTAAATAGCGAAAGCCTTGGAAAAAATGCTCATATGTATAAGGAATTTTTTCATATGCTATCTTCATAGTTTGATCCCTTCTTTTAAAAAAATTGTGTTTCCCACATCATACAGGATGAAAAAATTGTTTTCCATGGTAATTTTCCGTTAAACAAACGTTTAAATAAAGGGATAATGTGATTTCAAAGAGAAGTATATTATTAATTATAATCCCTGCGAAGAAAGGAAACGAAAAAATGAATAAAGCATTAATTGATAGAACCAAAAAGCTTAATACGATCGAAACATTAATCAATGATTTTACTTGTTTAGGGATTCATCCAGGAATGACTGTGATCGTTCATTCTTCTTTAAGTTCGATTGGATGGGTTTGTGGTGGAGAGGTTGCAGTTATTCAAGCATTGATGGAGATTGTAACGGAAGAAGGAACAATTATTATGCCTACACAATCAACCGAAAATACAGATCCAAAATACTGGCAGTACCCCCCAATTCCCGAAGAATGGTGGAATGATGTAAGACAATATATGCCTGCTTACGATCCAGCCACCACACCAACACTTGGAATGGGGAAAATCCCAGAAACATTCCGTAAATTTCCGGGTGTTCTGAGAAGTAATCATCCTACAAGTTCTTTTGCTGCTTGGGGGAAACACGCTGCCTATATAACAGAAAATCATTCATTAGATTATCCGTTTGGTGAACAATCGCCCCTTGCAAAAATATACAGCCTTGACGGAAGTATTTTATTCATTGGGGTAGATTATGACAGCTGTACCTCCATGCATTTAAGCGAATTCCGGGCGAATGGACATGTTGAATATAAACAAAGCTCAGCTATTTTCGAAAATGGCAAAAGAGTTTGGAAAACATTCACAGACATTGAAGAGGATTCAGAGAATTTCCCGAAAATCGGCAAGGCTTTTGAAAAAGATCATTCTGTACAAACAGGCCATGTCGGTCAAGCTGCTTGTAAACTGATCCACCAGAGGGAGTTGGTGGATTTTACAGTAGATTATTTGAATGATCATTGAACAATGATCATTCCACAATTCCCCATGAACTTTCTTAATCTCATTTCGCTAAACATACACATAGGGAAGGATAAATCCCAAATACGAAGTAGACTTCCGGGATTCACCCTTTCTCTATAAAATGGTTTCTACTCATAACTAATTTGAACTACGTTTGTATTCAAAAATTTATCCAATTGTTCTTTATTTTGAATGTTTTGTTTCTCCATCATTTTAGCGATAAAACCTGTCATATGAGCAGCAGCGAAGCTATGCCCCTGAAAATTAAATTTTTGCATTGGACCTTCTAAACTTCTTGGGAAACCTAATGTTTGCAGCTGAATTTTTTCCTTTTCATGATAATAAAACATTTCACTATGGACTTGGTCTGATGCTTGAACTGCATAGACAGATTCATAATATCCTGGCCAATATAAGCCATTTTTCTCATCACATGCGGTAATGATCATGATCCCAGCCTCGCATGCCTTCTCACAAATGAATCGGAACTCTTCCACATCTTTGTTAACACCTAGACTCAGATTGATCAAATCCATTTGATTGTCTATACACCATTCAATGGCTGCACAAAGAACTTCAATATAAGCCGAAAGCCGATCATGGAATATTTTCACAGCCCAAATTTTTGCCTCAGGGACTTGTTCCTTAATTACACCTGCAACTGCTGTTCCATGACCAAGTTGATCTTCAAAATTTTGCTCTATTACTATTTTTCCATCATTCCCTACTTTAAACGCAACCCCTCCAGCAACCTTACCAATATGTGGGTGCCATTCATTAATTCCACTGTCAATATGGGCGATCTTCAGTCCATTCCCCTTTCCCCATTTCTCATTAGCCATGTAATAAGGATACATTATTTATACCTCCAACATTTTTTTGAACTATTGTGGATGACTTCTCTGACAAATCAATCAACCGATCGAGCCATTCTAAATTTTGATAACGATGGGTAATAATGATGATTGTCTTGTCTTGAAAGTGTTCCTTCATTAATTGAAAAAATTCAGATTCTGAACGGACATCGAGATGGCTAGTAGCCTCATCCAAAATAAGAATATCAGCATCTTGCAATAACGCACGTGCTAATAATAATCGCTGCTTTTGACCAGCAGATAAAGTGACCCCATTTTCGCCTATTTGCGTCTTAAGCCCTGTTGGTTTCGTTGCAATGAATCTATCTAATCCCACCATTCGAATCACATCTAGCATTTCCTCTGAAGAGGCATTCTTTTTCCCTAATTGTAGAAAGTCAAAAAAAGTTCCATACCAAATCGGATGATCATGAGCAATTAGACAAACTCTTTGGTACCAACTCTCTCTAGTGAAATTCCGAATATTCTTACTATCAAAGAGAATGGAGCCTTCATTTGGTTCATATACTCTTGCTAATAAATTGGCGATCGTACTTTTTCCTATTCCATTATCACCAATGAGTCCAATCTTCTCTCCTCTACGAATCGTAAAATTCACCTGTTGAAGAATGGGGTGATGTAGCTCAAAAAGAAAGGAAACATTTTTAAATTGTATAGATGAAAACGTCTCTGGTACTGACTCCGATCCGTCTTTTTCTGGTTGCCGTTGAAAAAAATCATGAACTCTTTGAATCGATACTCTTCCCTTTTGTAACCGCAAATATAATTGCGCAAAACCTTGGATTGTCCCAAAGAGACTCGCCTGATAAGCCATGAAAGCGATCATCGTTCCAATACTCATCGTACCGTTCAATACTTGCGAACCTAAAAACCAAATCATACAAATAGTGGAAATCATAAGGACTGTTTGTGGGACTCCTTGTGCAAAAGCGTTAATAAACATCACCTTGATATTTTGCTTATTTATCTCTTTCAGTTCATCATAGAATTTCTTTTCTACTGTCGCTTCTACATGTGCTGTACGAATGAAACGAATCGCTGAGAACGTTTCAACCATCATACTTTGGTTTTTCGCCGATTGTTTTCGTAATTCCATATGCTGTTCAAACAACAGATGCCGAAATTTATGAATCCCCACAATTAATATTGGAATAAATAATAAGGAAATTAGTGTTAATTTCCAATCTAATACCCATAATAAAATGATATTAAAAAGAAACGTCAAACTCATCGTAAATAGCTGTAACACGTTTTCTGTATAAAGTCGTTGAATCTCCGTCAAATCTTCATTAATGCGAGAAACAATATCCCCTGTTCTATTTTTCGCAAAAAATAGAACAGGTAAATGAATTAAATGTTGATAAAATGATGACCGCATATCTAACATTAAATTCAAGCTCATCCTAAAATATAGAAATCTAGTAAATAACGTGATGGAGTAACCGAAAACCATCACTAGAATGGCTAAACCAAGAACCTTTGCAAATGAATGATTCTTTGCAATTAATACGTCATCAATTAAGAACTTCCCAATTAGTGGCTGTATAGCTGTGATAAAAGTCGAAATAATTCCCATAAAAAAAACTAAGGCAAATATGAATCGATATGGTTTGATATAGGCATATATATTCATACCATGCTCCTTTATCGGTAATAGCACATTAATCCAGATTCGCAGTATTTTGGCTGATTCCGGATTTTTTTAGCTGTCTGATGAACCATTTCATTACCGGCTTGTTTTCTAACTTGATCGATCACAGCCTTTACCATTTGGACACTAGCAAGTTTTCGATATGGGGCCCCTTCTCTGCCAACGATTTTTAATGAATCAACCCCCATCTCAGCCAAATCACCAAGTGAACATAAACCACAAGGACCAAGTGGTAATCCATCTGACGCGATTTGGCAATTGCAATCATTGACAAACCAAACAAATTCTCGGTAGTCATTTATTTGTTCATCTAATTTCCTCATCTCTTTAGCCGACAATTCTTTATTCCCATCCGAATGAAAATATTGATAATCCCATTGAGACTGGGAACAGAATGCCCCTGCAGAATGTGTCGTCATACAAAAACTTTCTTCATAGACACAGCCATCATTTAAAATGAACACTTCCAATTCAATATCTCCCGCTGCTTCTTTCAATCTAGGAATCTCATTTAATTGAACACTTCTTGGTAAAACAATTCTCTCTACTCCCATTTGTTTATATAATTCGATACTTCCCGTGTTCATCGGTGCCGCTAAACTACTTACATGAATCGCTGCTTCTGGGACTTCCTCTTTCATGGCCGTCATTAATCCTGGGTCACTTACGATGAATGCACGAATTCCAACTTCCTCAGAACATCGTTTTATTAATTCTAATAACATCGGGTATTGTGATTCTAAATAATAAGGTGCATTTAATGTTAGAAAGATTGGAATATCGTATTGTTCAGCTTGATGTACAGCTTCCTTTAAATCATGAAAAGACGGAAAACCGGCATACGGATTGCGGCGATTAATCCAAACTCCTGGTGTGAATTTCTCCATCCATTCACCAGGTGTAATCCCACAATAAAATTCTTCTGCACCATTTTCCGCCAACATTTCTACTTCTTCTTTCGCTCCAAGTGGGGCAAGTATCTTCAATCTCGTCACCTCCAAATTTAGACAGGCATTCGCAAACTATACACCGCTCTGGCATTTTCAATTCCCTGTAAGCTTTTTAATGCAGACTTTACTAAACTTCGGTCATGACTATAAAATGCAGTTGTCCCTTTTTGGAACACTCGGTTTCTCATATCATGGTGCCGTTTATTTTTCAGTTCAAAAATATAAAGTTGGCATTGCTGTTTGCATTCAGGGTCGCCACGAAATTTATCTGATTTTTCTGTCTCCATAAAACCCACCATACAAGCACTTCCGCTTGCGACACAGCCAAAAGGAAAATGCAAACCAATTATCTGTTTTGCTTCTTTCTTTGAAAGAGAATTTCCTTGAATCAATTGATCAAATTCATAACCAGTCACATTATCAGAGGATAAAAATTGTTGAAAGGGTTCAGATAATAAACCCGTTTTCTTATAAAAATCTTTTCCTTCTTTCGGAGCATTGGGATCTGTATAATAATGAGCTACACGAGGGTCTCGAATCGATTTATTTAGCAATCTTCCTATCACAATATCTAACTTTTGAAAATGTTCTCGAACATAATGAAATACTCCCCAATCATTAACGATCACTTCTATTGGTCGATTATTTCCCATGGCCGCTCCATTTAAAAACTCTAAAATTTCTAATAACTGCTGAAATTTTTGTTCATGTACATAAGGGGTAGCAAAAGAAAAATCTAATTGTTGATCCCAGCAATAATCTAAAGCTTGTTTTACAGATTTTTTGCTAGGAAGTCGATATTGACAAAATTCAGATCCGAAAATAATCCGATCAGGTGTTTCCTTCTCCCCAAACATCTCTTCCCATTCGCTGAAAAAATCTGTTTGTAATTCCATTTCTATTTCATTTAATGTCTCAAGTCTCTTCCATGGTTCTTTGGCGTATTTTAAATCTCGAATTGATTGGATTGCGACCGCAAACTTCATAGTTCATTCTCCTTCCAAGGAATAAAATGGGGGCGACTTCAACTAGGGATGGGAATGACCCCATATTGTTCAATGTCTATTTGTAGAAAGGGGGTATAACTACCCCCTTTTATTTAGTGGACATCTTTAGTATGTGGTACTTTATCTATTTTCCTAGTTATCGTTCTATTTATTATTTTTGAATTTTCACCACTTTAAGATCCAAAGTATCTGTTGGAAGTGTGATTATTTTTTCAACTTTCAAGTCCTTGTTCGCGACGATAAATTCATTTCCTGCTCCACTGTAGTAAAGCTTCTCCCCATCGACACTTAAAGTCACACCATACATACTCCCAACAGGTGGTTCCCCTTCTTTAATTATCTTTTTAGATTGGATATCGATTTTGTACCATTTATTTAATGTCGTATAAGCATATCGTTCATCTTCATCAACCACTGCTGAAAACATCCCAATCGGTTCACGATCATATTCGAGCATTTTCAGTTTTCCTGTTTCTAAGTTTTGCCACATAAATCCCTCTTTCACATGACCATCTGGGTAAGTTTTCACAATGGGGATGGAATTGGTTCCATTTTCTCCCCTCGGGAATAGCATGAGGAAGTTGATACTTCCATCTTTTTCATTCTTAGGAGTTTTTAATCCCTGTTTCATCTTTATCTTCATATTTTTCACATCTAATTCATATAACTCATATCCCCAAACAAATATGGTATTGGAATCTCCTTTTTTGAACTGTAATACATGTGTTCCGTAAGGTCCTTCAACGCTTCTTGTTTCTTCTTTCGTTTCAAGATCAATTTCTATAATTTTACTTGGATGTACTTTAAAAATATTTTTTCTTTTTTCACCTTGCGTCACAAATGCATACGCTTTTTTTCCATCTGGTGAGATCGCACTTCCCCAAACACGGCGGTCTAATAATCCTTTATCCGTTCTTCCCTGTAAGTTAATTTCATCTATCACTTTATTATTCACTGTATCGATCACATATAGGCTCGTTCGCCCATTGGCAAGAATTAACCCCTTTTTTCCATCTGCGGTAAAGCTCATATCCCGGACCGGCCCATTCACTTTTATTCCAGCAATCACTTCTGGTTTAGAAGGGTCGACAGCAATTACTTGACCGTAGCCGGAAATAAACACGCGTTCTGTATAGTTTTCCGTTGCTGAGGCTTTAGGCTGCCAGATAGCAAACACTAGGGGAATAATAAATAACAACCAAAGAACCCGTTTTGTTCTCATCAGTTACTAATACACCTCTCTTTTGTCGTTCCGCTAATTTTATCTAGGAAAGTAGGATTATGTCGTAAAATTTTCACATAAGCCTTTAATCCAATCGTGATCCATTCATGCATCCAGTTACAGTAATGGGCATTTGGCTTTCGGTAGTCTCCTTGTCTTTCCATCGCCTCATAATAGCAACCACCAGAGCAAATATGTTTTAAGGAACAGGATTTACAAGTAGACTTGTTGTCCACATGCAAATCTTCCAACATTTGCTTGCGCTTTTTCTGGTCTATACCAAAATAGATATCTCCCATTCTAAATTCTTCATTTTCATTAAATCTGTGACAAAGGAACAACCCTCCGTCTGGACTAACGGCAAAGAATCCTAGCCCGGCACCGCAACCATAGGCTTTATTCGTTCCAGTGTGCAATTCTTTTAATAGATTTGTAAGATTCGAAAAGCCGATATATTCATTTTTCAAAGCATGCTCCACAAATAACTCTGATAATTCTTCAAATTGACGCAACAGTTCGAATAAATCATCTTCATTTAAAGCAAGCTGCATATTCGTTTCTGTAACAGGAGCAAATCCTACTTCATAAAACCCTTTGGACAGTAAATGTTTTAAAGATTTCTCCAATTTTTCAAAGTCTTTAACGACCGTTACTCGCGTTCCTATTGGAGCCGATGTATGAATGTCCATCAACTTTTCCACATTTTTACTTACTCGGTCATATGATCCCTGACCACCTGCCATCGGTCGATATCGATCATGTGCTTCTTTCGTCCCGTCCATACTAACGGAAACCATCACATTATGATGATGAAGAAATGTCATCTGTTCTGTATTCATTTTCGTTCCATTTGTTGTTAAAGAAAAACCAACTTGTTTTCCCCATTTTCTTCCCTCTTCTGTTGCTTTTTCAACTACATGTTTCAAAGTCTTCCAGTTTAATAGTGGCTCACCTCCAAATAAAACGATATTTACTGTATCCTCTCCAAAGCTATTTTCCATTAAAAATTGGATTGCGTGATCGGCTGTCTCCATCGTCATATATTTCTGTGGTACCCCATATTCCCCATCGCCAGCATAACAGTACGTACAACGTAGATTACATTCATTTACAAGATGAAAGACTAATGTTTTTACTGGCATCTTTTCCGTTTCTTCCGGCGCACCCGGTGTTGATGAGAAACGCTTTGAATAATCCGTTTCATAAGAGAGAATTTCCATTTTTCTAAATTCGTTTGAAATTTCAGTAAATTTATTCTGTAATAATGTTTCATTTTTCAATGCTTCTTCTTCAATAATTGTCGTATCACCCATTTGTTCTCCTTTTTCTCGCAAAAATTGAACAAATTGTGCTGATTCCCCGTCAAGTTGGATGATGTTTCCCGTTAGTCCATGAAATAAATATTCTTCTCCTTGAACATTAAATTGAATATAGTTGGTTAAGGCTACGTTAGTGATATAGATCCCCTCCTTTTTTAGTGAATGTTGTTGTCATAATCAGGCACTGTGGCAATATGGTGAGATTTTGCGATGAATGATTTTCCATCGATTTCAACCTTTGCGATTACAGTGGCACTGCCGACATTCTCTTGAACGAAGGCGCGATCTTTGTTCACTCCTTCAATATTCGGTGTATATAATCCGTTTTTGTCTATATTTCCGATATAAGGTCGATCATCACGAGTTGCATTTTTTTCTGGATACGTACCAAGTGACCAGTCGGCTTGGACAGGACCAAGATTAAGATCATCTTTCGTGCCCTTTTTGCCATCTTTCCCGTTGCTGTATACATAAGCGACATATTGGGTGCTCATTTTATTCATCGGACCCTCATCACCAATACGAGAAACACCATATCCAGGTTCAATTTTAATATAATCAGTTTGATCAAATATTACGGCATCCCCGTGAATGATTGCATTTTCTCCTTTAAAGGTTACTTTACCAATCTTGGCTTTTTCATCTACTTTGATAACCGCTCTTAACTGTTCATCTGATTGGTCAGTGATGCTAACGAGTTCAACTCCTTTAGGTAACGATAAATCTTCTTTTTTCAATTGACTTAAATTCATTCCATACATTGTAATTTCGTTCACTTCTCCCTTTTTCCATGATAAGGGTTCCAAATGAACAACTTCTGGCTTTTCGGTTTGAACTTTGTAATACGTTTCCTCAGCTGTTATTCCTAGGTCATCTTTTAAGGACCAATCTCCTTTTATCTGATTATCACTTGTTACACTATACGTACCTTTTACCTTGTTTTCACCTTGTAAATACTGAGATCGAAGCATATAGCCGGTATACATTCTTACATTCCCGTTAAATTCCTCTCTTACATCTCCATTTAAGAAACGGATGTTTTTCTTCTCAGAATAGCCCTTGTCCTCTTTCTTAAACTCACTTTCACCTATATAAAAGCCTTTTGTTCCTTGGAATCCAACAACTTTCCATTTTCCATTTACGTTGTACTCTTCATTTTTCCATTCATTCCACACCTTTGAATCTTCACCATATTTCTTAGCCAAATAAGCAATCGCTTTATCCGCTTCTTTAGGCCAATCTGTATGACGGTGGTTTAAATAAATAGATGGGTACATGACTAAATGGAAGTCTTTTAAATTTTTCCACTCTTGTTCTGTCCTTCTTTGCGCTTCAAATCGCCCCGATGCATGACAGGAAATACAAGCGTTTGCGACGTGTTCATTTTCTGGATTCGCTTCTAAATAAGAAGGTTTATTCGCAAGCCAATATTGAAGCTTTTCCGTTTCTTCCGGTGCTAATCCTCTTTCTCGGCTAAGGTCCATAATTAATTGTTCTCGTTCTTCTTCAGTAACACTTAATCCGTGAAGTCTTTCCATGCGAGCTATGGTTTGGGACCAGCCTTCTGGTGTTTTCCTTATATATCCGATTCTTTCTAACTTTCCTTTTTCATCGACCGCATGACAACTAATACAACTTTTCTCCACTTGCTCACTGATCGTAACCATTGACTTCTCTTTTTCCTGCTCATCTTTTTTCGAAGTCTGTGCCGCACAGGCACTAATGACAACTGTACATATGGCTAATAGTGGAAGAATAAACCTTTTCTTTTTTACCATGGCACTACTCCTTTTTATGGTTTCACGTATTTTAATTTTCTCCAATCATTTGCTGCAACTGGACATTCATCTGCCCAGCTTCCGTAATTAGTCAATCCATCAGGCACTTGAGCTGCCCACCAGCAATCCCCGTAACAGCCATAAATATCACGATAATGTGGCTGACATACACCATCTAAACTCATTCCAGAAAAATCTGTTTCCCATCCTGGGTCAAACAAACTTGTACAGCCCATTGGAAGTAGAGCTAAACCTTGAACTTCTGGTTCCTTTTCAAGATCGACCGTTTTTTCAATCATTTTCCCTTTCCAATTAAGAGATTTTATATGTTTCATGAGGACATCTCCTTTCTATTTTTCTAAAAAAGCCGAAGTTCATCTAAGTAACTCCCCCATCCAAGCCTCATTTGCATTCTTTACCTAGATGGGGGAACATTCATCTATGATCATTCAACTGAATGAATGATGACCGCCATAATTATTTCATGTCGATCCAAACACTTTTCACTTCTGTATATTGATTAAGAGCGTATGAACCCATTTCACGGCCTAATCCAGACTGCTTGTAACCACCAAACGGACTTGCAGCATCCAACGCATTATAACAATTCACCCAAACTGTTCCTGCTTTCAAACGATGTGCTAAATAGTGCGCACTTTTCAAATTCTCTGTCCACACTCCCGCAGCCAAACCATAATTGGTTTTATTTGCTCTTTCAACTAGATCATCTAAATCTTCATATGGAAGCGCTGCCACAACAGGGCCGAAAATTTCTTCTCTAGCAATTGACATTGAATCATTTACATCAGCGAAAATAGTTGGTTTTACAAAATAGCCGCTTTCAAAAGGGTTCCCCCCTCCTGTGAGCATTTCGGCTCCTTCTTCTTGGCCTTTTTCGATGTAAGTTAAGACACGCTTTTGTTGTTCATCCGAAACGAGAGGACCCATTTCTGTATTCGGGTCAATCCCTTGACCTTGCTTGATGTTCTCTGCATGGGATACCATATCGGCAAGGAAATTATCGTATTGTTTCTTTTGAACAAATAGTCGCGAACCCGCACAACATACTTGTCCTTGGTTAAACATAATCCCAAACATTGCGCCTGGAACCGCTTTCTTAAAATCTGCATCAGGTAGAACAATATTCGGTGATTTCCCACCTAATTCAAGAGAAATTCGTTTTAACGTATTGGAGGCTTCCCTCATAATCGTTTTTCCAACTGCAGTGGAACCAGTGAACGCAATTTTATCTACTTCAGGGTGATTGACAAGTGGAGCACCAGCAGTGTCACCAAATCCAGGTACAACGTTAATAACTCCTTTTGGAAAACCTACTTCCTGGGCAAGCTCTGCTAAATATAGTGCTGATAACGGTGTCTGTTCCGCAGGCTTTAACACAACGGTACAACCAGTCGCAAGGGCAGCACCAAGTTTCCAAGTAGCCATTAATAAAGGGAAATTCCAAGGAATGATTTGACCGACAACCCCAACCGGCTCATGTCGTGTATAGTTCAGGAAGTTTCCAGCGACAGGAATCGTTTGCCCCATAATCTTTGTAGCCCAGCCTGCATAATAACGAAAATGCTCAATTGCAAGAGGAACATCTGCTGCAGAGGATTCGCGAATTGGTTTCCCACTATCTAATGTATCCAGTTGTGCTAACTCATCCTTATGCTCTTCCATTTTATCAGCTAATAAGTAGATAAGGCGACTTCTCTCAGCAGCGCTCATCTTCGACCAAGACCCGTGTTCAAATGCCTCACGTGCAGCTTTTACAGCTCGATCAATATCTCCTTCTCTACTTTCATAAACTTTCGCTAATACTTCTCCAGTAGCAGGATTCACTGTCGTAAATGTCCTCTGTTCTAAACTTTCTACACTTTCCCCATTGATAAATAGTTTTTTCGTTCCCTTTAAAAATTCTGCCACACGCGGTAAAACAGTTAATGTTTTTTCCATTTTTACAACACTCCCTTTAATAGATTGATAGATTGAACAAATTCATTCCATTCGGGTTGTCATTCGTGTTGAATTGAGAATAAATGATGCATTTTTTTACCTTAAATCTAAGTTCCCTTTCTCATATCATCCACACTACTAGGTGAATTGATAAAAGAAATAATCATCGTTCCTACCCAATTTTCTCTTTTTTCCCCTCCTCAAAATGGTTTCACTTTTATTAATGCAATAATTGTGCCAATTTTGTGACAAATGGAAACAGCCTTTTTCCGATTTCTGTTCATCAATTTGTACAAAACATTACACAAATTGTTCAATTCATCTGAACACTTTGCCTAAAAACCGTTAATAAGAAATATCATATTTTTTTAGACGATTGTATAATGTCCCCCGCGAAAAACCGATCATTTTCGCTGCTTTTGTCAGATTATAATTGGTCTTTTTTAACATTTTGATAATTAATTCCCGTTCATTTTTCGTCTCGTGATGAACAGTTTCTTCTACTTGATTAGTTGGCAATTGGGGAGGTATTTTTTGCAAGTAGTCTGGTAAATGATCTACATCGATTCTATTTTGACCTTTTTCAACAAACAAAACGGCATAATCAACTACATTCTTCAGTTCTCTAATATTTCCTGGCCAATGATATTGTTTCAATATTTCTATTGCTTCTTGACTGAAAGCCATATCTACATTTGATTCGTTCAGCTGTAAAAAATATTTGATTAATAATTCGATGTCATCTTTTCGATCTCTTAGTGGGGGAATGACTAAATTCACTACACTCAAACGATAATATAAATCCTCACGAAAGCTCCCTTCTTCTATCATTTTCATTAAATCTTTATTTGTGGCAGTGATCAGTCGGACATTAATTTTCCTCGGCTTATATTCTCCAATTCTCACCACTTCCTTTTCCTGCAAAACCCTTAACAACATCGGTTGAATTGATAGTGGTAGATCACCAATTTCATCCAAAAATAACACTCCACCATCAGCCGTTTCAAAAAGTCCCTTTTTTCCTTCCTTTAAACCACCTGTAAACGATCCTGGGGCATAGCCAAAAAGTTCACTTGCTGCTAATTCATGATTTAGGGAGGAACAATTAAAGGCAATAAAAGGTTGCTTCTTTTTCGTGCTTAAACGATGAATATGACGGCTAATGACTTCCTTTCCAGTCCCACTTTCCCCGGTTAGTAATACGGGAATATTACTTGAGGCAATTTTTTCCACCTTTTGAAGTAAAGATTGAAATTCCTTTCCCTTCCCGATTACCCCATCAAAATATTGACTTTTTTCTCTAGAGGAGAAAAGACTCTCTCTTTTTTGGATCGTTGTTTTTTTGGGGAGTTGAACAATGAATCCGATCACTTGATGATTTTCAGAAACTGGTTGAACTTTTCCTTGAGGATGACCATGCAAGAAAGGGAGTGGACACTCATGCCATCGATTATTTTCCCTCCCTTTCCATTTCAGTACATAATTTATCCAATCAAAAGAGGACTTCCATACATAATCAAATGGTTGCTTTAAATGGTTCTGTTCAATTATTTCTCCTTCAAGGTCGATCAATAACAGCCAATCGTGTTCAATTCTTTGGACATTTTGTACAAACTTTCGCCTAAGCACTTGATGTTTATGATGAATGTTGAACAGTATTTCTGCCTGTATTCCTTCAACCATTGCTATTGTTAGAAGCGAACTATTGTTATGGAAATACTCACTGCTACAAGTTAAGTCAAGTACACCTAGAATATTCCCTTTTAAAGGATGACGAATTGGGGCACCTGCACATGAAAATGACTGCCATGCGGAACAATAATGATCGGACGACTTAATCGTAACCGTTTTCTCCGTAACTAGAGCCGTGCCAATTGCATTCGTTCCAGCATTTGTCTCATGCCAGTCCCCACCTGGATAAAAGTTGATACTTCCTAGTTGGTCGTATAATTTCCCTTTCATTCTTACCCCAATCATTCTTCCTTCATGATCTGCAAGTCCAAGGGCATACTTATCATCCAACTCTTTTTCCATCCTATTGTAAACGGTTTCAAAAGAATGATATAATGAATTTTTCTCTTGAATGTTTTGAATAGCATCGGCTGATAATGTAAGTGGTACATGGCTAAGGTTTGGAGAAACTTTATATTTCTTACTCCTTTCCCAGGATTCAATAATTGTTTTAGATCTATCCTTATTCATTAAATGAATTGGATGGTTACCCAATTATCATCACCCTCCTAGTGAAAAAATGTATAACTAACATTCTATTGTTAGAATCGTAATATATTCATAATATTCCGTCAATTATAAGTGTACAAACCTTTCCTCCACAATGAAAAAACTCGCTAAGATTAGCGAAGTTTTCTCATCGTTTATCTTCTACTTGAATCCCAAGTTTTAAAACATACTTAATTTAGCAATTCTTTGAACCGCTTCTTGCAACCGCTCCTCATTAGTTAGCAATCCGACTCGTACATACCCTTCTCCATACTTTCCAAACCCGTTTCCAGGAGCAACAGCCACTTGTGCTTTTTCCAAAAGGAGATCACTGAATTGTTCAGAAGTATAGCCTTCAGGGACCTTTAACCAAGCGAAAAAAGAACCGTGTGGGGCTGTCACATCCCAGCCTATTTTCTGCAATCCTTTAATCAAAACATTCCGTCGGGATTCATACATGTCAACTAATTGCTCAACACATTGTTGTGATTCCAAGAGCGCTGCAGCCGCCGCTTCCTGCACTGCACCGAATAAACTAACATATAAATGGTCTTGGAGCAGTTCAATCGCCTCAATCACACTTGGATTTCCGACCGCAAAGCCGACACGCCACCCTGCCATATTGTATGTTTTCGATAAGGTGTAGATTTCAACACCTACTTCTTTTGCACCAACTGCTTCTAAATAACTTACCGGTTTTTTTCCTTCAAATCCAATCGCCCCATAAGCAAAATCGTGAATCACACATATGTTATGTTTATTTGCGAAATCAACCGTTTTTTCGAAAAATGATAAATTAGCCGTTGCACCTGTTGGATTATTCGGGTAATTAATGAACATTAACTTTGCTTTTTCTTCCATTTCTTTTGGAATCTCTTCAAAATCTGGCAAAAAGCTATTTTCCGCTTTTAATGGCATAGTATACATTTCTGCACCCGCCAATGCCACCCCTGACCAATAATCAGGATACCCTGGGTCTGGCACAAGAACGATGTCCCCTGCATTTAACAAACATTGGGGAAGCTCTACTAATCCTGCTTTTCCTCCAAATAAAATCGCAACTTCTTTCTCATGATCAATCTTTACCCCATATTCTCTTTCATAAAACTTAGCACATGCCTCTTTTAAAAAAGGGAACCCGCGAAACGGAGAATATTTATGGTGGATTGGATTTTTTGCTGCCTCTTGTAATACACGGATAATATGATCAGGTGTGGGCTGATCGGGATTTCCTTGTCCTAAATTAATAACATCATAGCCGTCCATTATATATCGATTTACGTTCTTAACAAGAGAAGCAAAAAACTGCTTCGGCAAAGACTTTAATAACTTAGATGTTTCAAACTGTTTCACCTGTTGGACCCCCTAATTAATTGAATCTTTGTATTTTACAGAAAAATCAAATGATATGCAAGGGGGCATTGCCTTTGATTTTTGCATTTCAGAGGACATTGTATAGCTTTTGCTAATTTTTAATAAGGAATCCTCGCTTTTCCTTTTTAAAAAATTCACAAAATTCCCATTCCATGCTATAACTGTGTCAATACGTTTAATCAAGGAGTGTTTATTTTGAAGGTTAAAATTGCTTGTGCACAGATGGATATTGCCTTTGGAAATCTACAAGGAAATTTTTTAAAAGCTTCGGAATGGATTGAGAAGGCTGCGAAAGAACAATGTAATCTTGTCGTCCTTCCTGAATTATGGTCAACAGGATATGATTTGGAAAATTTAGATCAAACAGCAGATCAAGATGCCAATGAATCATTGTCATTTCTGAAAAAAATGGCAAAGCAATTTGGTATAGATATCATTGCGGGGTCCATTGCCAAAAAAGAGAAAGATGGCGTTTATAATACATTAATAGCTGTCGATCGGAATGGTCGTGAGCTTAAGCAATATAGTAAACTACATCTTTTCAAATTAATGGATGAACATCATTTCTTGCAAGCTGGGGATCATGATGGCTTATTCGAATTATATGGTGAGACCGTTTGCGGGGTTATTTGTTATGATATTCGATTTCCAGAATGGATTCGCAAACATGTTCTTTCCGGCGCGAAAATAATTTTCGTCCCTGCCGAATGGCCGCTTCCTCGTTTAGCCCATTGGCGGACGCTTCTCATCGCACGAGCGATTGAAAATCAATGTTATGTAGTTGCATGTAATCGAAGCGGGCAAGATCCAAACAATGTTTTCGCTGGACATTCTCTTATTATTGACCCATGGGGAGAAGTCATTGCTGAGGCAGATGTAGCCGAAGAACTCCTTATTGGAGAAATTGATTTAGACAAAGTGAAAGAAGTCCGTTCTATGATTCCGATTTTTGAAGATCGCAGAAGCGAATTTTATTAATTTTTTTAAAAACCTCCTGATCATCATCGTCTAGGAGGTTTTTTATGGTTCCCAAATTATTCCCACTCATACGGTGTTTCTTGGTAAACGTAATAGTTTAGCCAATTGGAAAATAAAAGATGTGCATGTGAACGCCATTTATTAGATGGTTTCCTGCTTGGATCATCATTTGGAAAATAATGCTTAGGTATATATGCATCTAATCCTTTTTCTGTATCACGTTCATATTCTTCCGCTAAGGTTTGAACTTCATATTCTAAGTGACCTGTGATCATAATATGTTTTTCATCTTTAGAAATCATCAGAAATGGCCCCGCTTCTTCAGATGAAGCTAATAGTTTAAGATTCTCGTTTTCTACAATTTGTTGTTGTTCTACATCCGTATAGCGTGAATGTGGAGCAAAGAATTCATCATCAAATCCACGAACTAACTTCACTTTTGAGTCATGCAATGTATGATGAAAAATCCCTGAGCATTTTCTTGGCAATTCAAACTTATCGATCCCATAATGGTAAAATAATGCAGCTTGGGCTCCCCAACAAATATGCAAACAAGAAGTGACATTCGTTTTGGACCAGTCCATTATTTCTTTTAATTCATTCCAATAGTTTACTTGTTCAAAAGGTAACAGTTCCACCGGTGCCCCGGTAATAATCATTCCATCATAACGACGATTCTTAATATCTGAAAATGTCGTATAAAATTGTTCTAAATGAGATTTACTAACATTCTTAGATTCGTAAGTGGCTGTGTGCAAAAAGGAAATATTCACCTGTAATGGTGTATTCCCTAAAAGTCGCAAAAGCTGGGCTTCTGTTTTTTCTTTTTCAGGCATTAGGTTCAAAATAATAATATTTAATGGACGAATATTTTGACTTTTTGCTCTTTCATCGTCCATGACGAAAATATTTTCTTTCTCTAAAACTTCACGTGCAGGCAATTGCTTAGGAATATTAATCGGCAACCGGCTTACCCCCTTATTTAGAATTTTCAATGAAGTCTATTATAAGCGAATCTTATCAATCATGCAAAGAAGCGTTTAGACATTTTGTGAGAATAGAATGAAAATATAGAGAAATGGGACATTTTATTAATATAATAAAGAGTCCACTCGTTGACCTGTTATAAAAAAAGAATGTTCCAAATTCTTACTTTGAAACATTCCCCCTTATTAAAAACCAGAATAGAGTACTTTAAAAAGGCTATGTGGGTAAAGATAGCGCAACTGGGGGAAATTCACAGGTTTGCATATTTCCCATCCTTTTTTGACCATTTCCCGCAAGGATTTGCGCTAATTAACAGCCCTTTCTAGTTATTTGAGTATTTCCCACTTTACTTGTGTATTTCCTCAGGTTTATTGCGCTACTTCACTATAATTTTATTTTTAGAACTTTAACTTTGATAATGCTTCTGCTAGCGCATTATTAATCGGTTCATTTTTGTTCTGTTTCTTTAAATATTTATTTACTTCATGTTTTGAAGCTTTATTATAGGTTTCTTTTTTCCGCCGTTCTTGGAAGCTCGATAATTTTTCTTTATGACCACATTTACAAACGAAGATTTGCCCTTCTCCTTCACCACGTAATTCTAATCTTTTATGGCAATTTGGACATCGAGCATTTGTCAATTTGGCTACGTTTTTCCGGTATCCACATTCACGATCTTGGCAAACGAGCATTTTCCCCTTCTTACCGTTCACTTCTAGAAGCAATTTTCCACAATCAGGACATTTAGATCCTGTAATATTATCATGTTTAAACTTCTTTTCACTTTTTTTAATATCAGAAATGACCGTTTTCGCATACCCGCGGATTTCGTTCATAAAGGATTGTTTTTTCAATTTTCCTTTTGCAATAGCGTCTAGCTTTTGCTCCCATTCCGCTGTTAATGCTGGTGATTTTAAATCTTCTGGAACGAGATCTAATAACTGTTTTCCCTTAGATGTAATAAAGATGTCTTTTCCTTTCTTTTCAAGTAGGAAGCTACTAAACAGTTTTTCAATAATGTCTGCTCTTGTTGCTACAGTTCCTAGTCCACCGGTCTTGCCGATAGTCTTAATTAAATCTTTACTTTCACCAGCCATATACTTTGCTGGATTTTCCATCGCTGAAAGAAGCGTTCCTTCATTAAAACGTGCCGGTGGTTTTGTTTCTCCTTGTGTTTTCATAACAGATGTCACATCGAAGTGATCACCTTTTTTCAATTTTGGCAAGGCCTGCTCGTCTGCGTCTTCTTCGTCATAGCTATACACTTCTTTCCAGCCTTGATGTGTAATCATTTTCCCTTTTGCCGTAAAAGTTTCTCCCCCAATTTTTGCTGTAACAGTCGTTTGTTCGTATTCAAATGGTGGAAAAAGAACGGCCAAAAAGCGTTTCACAATTAAATCATAAATTTTCCGTTCTTTATCCGAAAGCTTATCAAGAAACGGTGATTGCTCAGTTGGAATTATTGCATGATGATCAGAAACCTTTCCATCATCTACAAATGATTTATTCGCTTTAAGAGCTGTTCTTAGTAGTTTTGTTGTATGGACAGTATACGGTTTTACAGAACACGCCTCTACCCGTTCCTTTAATGTACCAACCATATCACTAGATAAAAACCGCGAATCTGTTCTTGGATACGTAACAAGCTTATGTTGCTCATATAACCGCTGCATAATCGATAATGTTTCCTTCGCTGAATAACCAAATCGTTTATGTGCTTCTCTTTGCAATTCCGTCAAATCATATAACTGTGGTGGATAGCTTTTCTTCTGAGACTTTTTCACTTCGGTAATTTCCGCTTGATAACCCTTTATTTTCTTCAAAATGGAAGTTACTTTCTCCTCATTAAACGTCTTAATATCTTTTGTTTTTGCATCTTCCCAAGTAAAATTCAACTTGTCGGTCATCGCTTTAATTCCAAAAAAGGTTTTAGGTTTAAACTGTTTGATTTCCTCTTCACGCTTCGCAATGATTGCGAGTGTCGGTGTCTGTACACGCCCACATGAAAGAGAGGCATTGTATTTACTCGTAAGTGCACGAGTCGCATTAATTCCGACAATCCAATCTGATTCCGCTCTTGCTACAGCAGATGCGTAAAGATTTTCATACTCTTTCCCGTCTCTTAAACGCTTAAAGCCATCCTTTATCGCTTTATCTGTAACAGATGAAATCCATAATCGGTTTACAGGCTTCTTCACGTTTGCTTTTTCTAGAATCCATCTAGCCACAAGTTCTCCTTCACGACCCGCATCTGTCGCAATAATCACATCTTTCACATCTTTACGGTTTAATTGCGTTTTCACCGTTTGAAATTGTTTCCCTGTCTTTTTTATGACAACAAGCTTCAAGGAATTCGGCATAATCGGTAAATCATGTAAATTCCATTGTTTATATTTATGATCATAGACCTCTGGATCCGCTAACGTCACTAAATGTCCTAACGCCCACGTCACGATGTAGCGATTCCCTTCCAAAAAGCCATTTCCTTTCTTCCCGCAATGTAGAACCCTTGCGATATCACGGGCAACAGAGGGCTTTTCCGCTAATACTAACGTTTTGCTCATGTTAACAACCCTTTCTATATTAAATGCGTAAGCGCCTTGCTTATCAGCGTACGGATTTCGTAGTTTTCGACTAAGATAAAGGAAACACAGCGGGGGCATTCTCGAGCTGATGTTGACTTATCATAGAGAGAAAACGGTGAAATTCGCTAAACGTGGATAACACTTTTCCACGAGTCTAAATTTTATAGTTTTTCTTAAACAATTAGAAAAAACATATACATATCGTATCATCGTACACCATTTCGGTACAAATACAACTGTTTATGTGCACACTTTAATAGATGAGAAAGAGTGGTGATTCTTACTTGATCTAGGAATGGTATTGCCCTATGTAATACAAAACCTCCCCATTATATAGGGAGTTCTACCTTCTTCCACTCACCTTCTGAAACATTCATTTTATATAAAGAGTAATCTGCCTCCTGAGTGCCGAATTGTTCGTCGACGATAAAATATATTTCATCCCCTGAGGAGGTAAAAACTGGGTTTCCAGCATAACGGCCAATTCGTGTTAATTGTTTTTCTTCCGCTCCATTAGATAAGAATAGCTCATATTCAAAGTTCCCTTTTGTATCTGGATTTGCAACGGATGTGTACACCCACTGCTTTCCTTTAGGAGAGATTGCGAATGAATAAATATCTCGATCGGAATGGATTCCTTTATATTTTTGTAGTTCACCTTCATTATTTAAAGGGTAACGATAAATTTTATCATGGATCTCAAAAGAATCTTTCTTATCCATTTCCTCCACCATGGAGACATACAACGTATTTCCATCTTCGGAAATGAATAAAGAGGACATATCGTACTCATTCTTCTTGGTTAATGCTTTAGCCTTATTGTTTTCTAAAGATAGTTCATAAATTTTAAAATCATGTGGTCGCTTTGAAGCGATAGGTGAATAATTTTTAAACACATCTGCTCCTAAAAAGAAGAGTTGACCTCCTTTTGGGGATAGTACGATTTCCGTAATCATTCCTTTCGTTTTATATCGCTCCTGCACCGTTCCGTTTTCAATCGTCACTTCAATGATTCTACTTTCTTGCTTTTCATCATTCTTCGACTGCAACACAGCATAGACGCTTTTGCCATCGTTTGAAAAAATGGGTGAAACCATCTCAGCCTGATCCTCAACATAAATTTCCTTTGTTTTTTCACCCTTAACATCCACTATTTTTAAAAAAGACTGATCTTTTTGTGTCACAACATACACAATCGATTGATCGCCATTCGAAAGATCGAACTGTTTACCTAGATGAGCAGCCTCGTCTGTTTGTTTACTTTTTGAGATTCCAAACCAAATAAGGCTAATAGCTATAAACACTAATATTTCTGTGATAATGATGAATTGTTTTTTCTTTGTCATTCGTTCCT
The DNA here is from genome assembly GCF_030813365.1 of Oikeobacillus pervagus. Lineage (NCBI taxonomy): Bacteria > Bacillati > Bacillota > Bacilli > Caryophanales > Bacillaceae > Oikeobacillus > Oikeobacillus pervagus. The sequence continues at coordinate 16,077 of NZ_JAUSUC010000029.1, read as the reverse complement.
AAGCTCCTTTTAAAAGAAAATAATTAGCCAACGAGAAAGGCTGAGGATGGATACTCCCCATGTTAAAAGATGACAGAAAAAGGCGAGCTTGCTTCCCTTCGATAAAAAGCGGATTTGTAACCAGTAAAGGATCGCCCAAAGAATACAATATCCAATGGAGGTGAAAACTCTCCAAGAAAAACCTCCAAATACGAGCATGCCAAATCCCGTTAGAAACGCTTGTGGAATGACCAATATCCCTGCGATGATGTTGACAATATGAAAGGCTATGATTTGATTCCTCCTCACCGGTGTTCCTGTCGTTTTTCCCGACGAACGGATTGTAGAAAGGAAAATAAACAGAATAATGAAAATGGAATTGACTAGAGTGATAATGTCTAGCAGGCCTTTATACCATTTATCCGTCGTATCTATGATGAGTAGCCCTATGAAAATGAGCGGAAAATAAGCCACTAATAAAACATTCGTTAAGACGACTCTTTTTGAAACAAAAGATGGAAAAAAGGCAATATAAAAGGTGAAACCACTTAAAGTAACCATGGACATAAGCCACATTGGATGAAACTCTGAAAGAACTACCACCCCATGCAAAAATGCACCTATTGCAAATAAAGTTGAAAGAAAAGCGATCGAAAATAAAAGCTCTTTCGTATAAGGAGCAACGACCATTTGCATTTCATCGCCAATGGCCTCTTCTCGTCCAAAGTCCTTCAACGCCTTGAGGATCGCATCCTTCTCCTCTATACCTTGTTTTATATATTCTTCCTTTGCTAATTCTAGATGTATTTTCATTTCTTCCGCCATATCTTTTTTTTCATCCATACTTCCTTCCACATTTTTTAACACATCTCTTATGTAACGATCAATTAGATCCATTATGATCCCTCCGAACATTTATAGATAAGTTGATTCACTTTCTGCCAATCTTGCAATTTTCTTTCTAATTCTGTTCTTCCCCCTTCTGTTATTCGATAATATTTTCTTCGGCCACCACTTTCCTCCCCCCAATAAGACGTCGCCCATCCGTTTTTTTCCAATCTTTTCAGGGCGGGATATAAAGTCCCTTCACTCATTACATAATTATGATCACTTGTCTGTTTCAATTTTTGGACCATTTCAAAACCATACATATCTTTTTTCGAAATAAGAGAAAGAAGGAGAATATCGATGCTCCCTTTCATCAATTCTTTGTTCACGAAATCACTCCCTTTCCTTAGTATTGTAATGCGATGTACATCGTATTACAAGGGTGGGTTGTCAAAAAAATACTCCTATTGTCTCGTGTTATATACTATATTAATAGTAAAAGGAGTTGATTAAGATGCCCCTTCAGAGACGCAGTGATATTACTTATATATTGGGATTGATTTTCCTTATTGCGGGAATCATTTATTTTTTTGCATCAAATTGGCAAGGATTTACTCCTATTGAAAAGACATCCTTAGCTATAGGTCTCGTGCTATTAGGTTATGTGGCCGCATTATTTTATCGAAATCACCACTTGTTCTCTTATTTGAGCAGATGGTGGCTCATCTTTTCGGCTATTGCTTTTGGGGTTAGTGTTGCTTTAATCGGGCAAATGTACAATTCACATGCTGATTCTTATGTACTTTTTCTCGTTTGGCTTATTCCGACTTTTGCTTTAGCCCTTATCACTCGTTACCAACCGATGTATTGGATGTCTTTTATTCTATTTGAATTAGCCCTCTGGTTAAAAATCTACCCGACTGGCTTTTGGATCCAGTACACCATTTGGGAAGAATTATTGATTTATTTAGCCCTTATTATTCTTCATTCCATCTTGTATATTTTTCTTAACAAATGCTCCTTACAAAAATTATCTTTTCTTGCGGTAATTATCATTCAATGGACGATTGTGAGCCGATTAATTAAGCACTCCATCCTTTCAGTTATGAAGAATTTCGACGGAGCTATGCTGCTCTATTTTACCTTCCATGTGTTGTATGTGGCTTTTATGGTGTATTTCTTAAGAAAGCAATTTACAATCAAGCATAAACATCCGTTTATTTTTGCTGTTGATTTACTCGCTTTCGGTGCCTATATTATTTTTAACTCTTTCGAAATCTATGTGGAATTATTCGGTGATTACTTTTTTATTTCAAGTTCACTTCTACTTATTCTTTTATTCGTTTTCAGTACTTACGGTGTAAAAAAACTGAAAGAAAGCGAGAAATCTAATCAGAAATGGACTCGTTATTCTTATCAATTTTTCACGATGGTATTAAGTTTTCTAGGAACGATCATCGCAATTGCTACACTGGTCTCCTTCTTTACTTTGCTGTTTGGCTGGGAGGACTCCTCCGTCTGGCTCACATTAGGTATCGGAGCTGCTTTAATAGTAGGGGCTGGCACCATACACAAAAATAGCTTCATAGTTCCAAAAACGACGTTACAAATTACGGGTGCTGCCTTTTTATTCATTTTTGCCTTTTGGCGGTCCGAATTATGGGCTTACGCTTTGATCTCCGCCCTATTCATCGGGATCACAGCATTTTATAATAAAAAATATGAAGGAATCATTTTTTACCTAGCAGCAAATGGAGCTATTTTGTCCTTTTTCATGATGGTTGTGGCGGAATATTCTTTTTCCTATATCGTAGCAAAAATCTTTATTTTTGTTCTTTTCACTATGAATAGTGGCATATACCTTATTTCTAAATCACAGCCAATCGGAAAAATGTCTTATGCCCTGTCACTCGCCTTTCTTTTCTATCTAACCTATGATTTTGACGAGCAATCTTTAGCTTTGAGCATTTTATTCAACTTAATGGCGATCATGTATCTTTGTTTCCATTTATATCGTCCCGTTACTCCATCACGTTCGATGAATTGGCTTACATGGGGAGCCTTTATTGCGTATATTACTTGGAAATACTATGAATACATTTGGTCATTGCTCCATAAATCTATTGGATTCCTCCTGTTGAGCGCCTTGTTTTTTGCGATCTTCTATTTATGGGGGAAAAAGAGTTCACTTCCATCCAATAAAATCGCTTGGCATTGGAAAGGAATCCTAGTCTTAGCGATCATACAGTTCGCTTTCATCGGTGGTACGGCTTATCAAAAGGAAAGTCAATTACAACAAGGGGAACTTGTCGCATTATCCTTACAACCTGTTGATCCACGTTCCATGCTACAAGGGGATTATGTTCAATTAGGGTATTCGATTGCTAATGATTACCGCGAACAGGTAAAAAATGATTATAAAGGACGTGTAACCATTCAACTTAAACCAACAACTAAAACCGTTACCTATCAGGGAGAAAAAATACCTGTGTATGAGGCGAAAAACTTTTCACATACAAAGACAAAGCCAAAGGAATCGCTTTTTATGAATGGAAAAGGATACTATGGAACACTTACAATGGGAATTGAACATTTCTTTATAGAAGAAAACACGGGGGAAAAATGGGAAGGGAAAAAATTTGCCCTAGTGAAAATTGCCAAAAACGGTGATGCTATTTTAGTGACATTAGTGGATTAATCGCTCGAGTTCATCTGCTCTTCCTTTCTGTGATATGATGGTACGTGATGAGATTGTATCGATGTTTGTGGGAAGACTATGAATTAGGCATGAAATTTTTTCACTCACTTGCTGACATAGAAACATCTCAAATATTTTTTGACGGTGAAATGAATGGAACAATTTGTCTATTTAATATCGACATTTGGTTATATTGGCATTACGGTCGCTCTAATTGGGGGAATTGTCGGGCTCCCAATTCCTGATGAAATGCTTCTCACTTTTGCAGGATATCAAGTTTCTCAGGAAAATATGTCGTACTTGCCAACGATCCTCTGCGCCATTTTTGGTTCGATGGCTGGAATTACGATCAGCTTTATGATCGGTATTAAATTAGGACTCCCTTTTTTGGAGAAATTCGGACCAAAATTTCATATCACGGAAAAAAGAATTAGCTTGACGCAAAAATATTTTGCTAAATGGGGACCTTACTTATTATTAGTGTGCTATTTTATCCCTGGAATCAGACATATCGCCGCTTATATCGCAGCCATTAATCGTTATCCATACAGGAAATTTGCCATTTTTGCTTATATTGGAGCTGTTGTTTGGAGCATTACCTTTGTTCATTTAGGAAAAGTACTCGGTCATAATTGGGAAAATGTACAGTTGTATTTGTCGAAATTCAGCTACTACCTGATTATTCTCTTTATAGCCATTTGTATTTTTGGGTATGTTTATTGGAAAAAAAGACGGTGAAAATAATATGTGCCAAGTTTCCCCAATATGTCGTTTATAAAGGGGAACTTGGCACTTTTTGCTACTCATGTTGACACATTTCTTGTTATTTAGTTATCCACTTTCCCCTAATTTTACCTCTACTAATCCTGTATTAGAAGCAAATGATTTCCTTTTAATTTAGGCCTCCTTTCCAAAGAAATGGATAGCCAGTCTATTGCAACAAAATCTCTTTGATTCTTTCAAAACTAGAAATAAACTTGACTGAGATGCAGACTTCATCACATTTTCCACTTCCTAATTTAGTGAGAATGGGACCTTTTTACCAAATCCCATATTATTAATCATATTTATTTACTATACTAATGATAAACACGTGAGAAAAGTACCATGGGTTTTTATACAAAGAATAATTCGCAATTAACAAATGAAGAAGCGAAGTAATCTAGCCAAATCGTTCGAATGAAATAAGTAAAATGTCACAGCAGCTGAATGAAATTGTCAATGAGTTTAAATGATAAAAATGATGTTGATGCATTCTCGTATGGGGTTCTAACTGAAGCACAAATTGCATTAAGGGGAAAAAGTTCAACTAACAGTAGGGGAATTCATCCTCCTGAATGTTAGTTGAACTTATCGGCCCCTTTAAGATTGGATAAAAGAAGGTGAACTCACCCTTTGCTTCTATTCTGTGCGGTCAACTAAAGTCACTTTATATACGATGGCTAGATCGGAATCTTTTAACCTAGCTGGGAACTTACCATCATCATTTTTATCAGGCCCTGTTATGTAATCTTCCGTTGTTCCCTTCCAATAGGCCAAAAAAACAGGCTTATTCTTCTTTAATTGTATCTTTTTCGCTAAATTCCTCCCGTAAGTACTACCCATCATTTTAGAATCAATCGAAGAAGAAGTAAGGCCTCCTGGTAATCCTAATAAAATTGTCATTATTTCTGAATTGGAATCTGAATTAGAAGAAACAGAAACCCCAAAAGAGGTAATTTCATCTTTATATCGGTGTTGGAAAACATGATCTGAACTAAGCACTTCCTCCTTCTCTCCCTTTTTATACATATCAACTGCAAAAACTAAATCATCATCCTTTTTGAGTCCTCCATTCAATTTGAAATATTCAATAAATTCGACCCCTGTCTGGCTAATCATTTGCTGTTCTTTTTCTGTCAGTTTCATTGGTTCAATTGTAATCTTCGTTTCTTTTGCCGGCTTCTCTCCAACTTTTTGCCCTGAATTGCCGATACAAGCTGATAAACAAAGCATTATTATGACAAACAAAACCAATCGTTTGACCATCAAAAATTCCCCCTTCAACCAAAGATTTTATTTTATAAACTTTCCTTTCATTCTGTTGTCACCCCCCACAATTGCCTAACATACGATATCCTGTTATCATTTACAGGAGGTTAAGGAAAATGAATTCTAAGCAATTTGAACTAAAACCATCTATTGGCAATTCTTTTCCTGAAATGACAGTTCAAACAACCTTTGGAAATAAAACTCTCCCTGTTGATTATGCAGGAAAATGGTTTATTTTATTTAGCCATCCAGGAGATTTTACACCTGTCTGTACAACCGAATTTGTTGCCTTTCAACAATTATATCCCGATTTCCAAAAACTTCAAACAGAATTAATAGGCCTATCGGTTGACCAAGTCCAATCCCATCTAAAATGGACGGAATGGATTCAACAACATTTAGGAGTACAGATCACCTTTCCAATCATTGCGGATCCTCTAGGTAGGGTTGCCCAAAAGTTAGGAATGATCCAGAATGAAAAACAAACGACTACTGTCCGTGGGGTTTATATTGTGGATGATCAAGGAATCATTCGGGCGATCTTCTTCTATCCTGCTGAAATTGGAAGAAACTTAAACGAAATCTATAGAACCCTCTATGCCTTACAAACATCAGATATTCATCAAGTAGCATTACCGGCCGACTGGCCAAAAAATAGCCTCATCGGCAAAAAGGGGATCATCCCGCCAGCAGCTACTGAACAGCAAATGAATGATCGCATCCAACAGGCTCAAGCTGGGGAGATTGAATGTTTTGATTGGTGGTTTTGTTATAAAGATATTGGAAAATAATTTCCCGTAATAGAGAAATAAAAAAGGGCTATGCATATGATCCCTGCACCTAGCCCTTTTCCCAAAAATTATTTCTCTAATTCATGATTTAAAAGTTGTCGAAGTCTTTCATTCCGTTGATCACTTTCGAGGAATTCCGGACTGGCAATGGCGGACAATAACTGTCTCTTCATCGCAGAATCCTTTACTTCAAGAATAATTTGTTGTCGTGCTTCATATAAAAAATCGAGATACTCTTCATATTCCTCGCCATACTTAGATTCAAGATCTTTTTTTATAATCTTGGCTAGAATAGGACTTGCCCCCGTCGTTGAAATCGCAATATTTAGTCGTCCCTTTCGTACCATGGACGGTACGTGAAAATCCGATTTCTTCGGTTGATCTACGACATTCACGAATTGTTGAGGCTGTGCACTTTTTCTAACTTTTTCATTGATTTCGCTGTCATTTGTCGCCGCAAATACGAGGACAGCATCACGTAAGTCATCTTCTTCAAAATACTTTCGTAACCAAGTTATCTGATGTTGTTCCGACATCACCCTTAAAGTTTTTGTCATATTTGGACTAACAACAGTCACATCTGCATGAGATTCAATTAAATGTAACACCTTTCGTTCCGCCACTTTGCCACCGCCAACGACGACCACTTTCTTCTCCTGCAAATTGATCATAATCGGATAATATGGATACATATATTCAACTTCCTCAAGTTTACTATTTCGTTACGTTCACTTCATTTAGGGGCCAGAAACGAAGTGTCACTTTTCCGATGACAGCCGATTCTGTAATGGCCCCAAAATGTCGGCTATCTTTACTTTTTAGCCGATTATCTCCCATGACGAATAAATGACCATTTGGAACCGTTACAGCATCAAAATTGCCAGTAAATTTTTGATAAGGTAATAGATCTTTTTTATATTCTTGCAAATACGGTTCCTTGTATGCTTTTCCATTAATGTATAATGTATCATCCACCATTTCAATCTGATCTCCTGGAAGTCCGATAACCCTTTTGACGTAATTTGCTTCTTTATCTGGTGCATGAAAAACAATCTGATCAAATCGTTCAATTTCACTTATTTTGCTCACAATCACTTTGTTGCCATCTTGTAAGGTGGGCATCATTGACTCCCCTTTTACAACTTGAGGAACAAAAATGAAATGCCGTACAATCATAACAATGAGAAGAGCAATCCCGATTGACTTCACCCAAGAAAATATCTCATTACGACTATTTGACATTAATTATACCCCTTTCCATAAATATCAAGATGTTTGAGTATAATTATCCATGATTCCCCATTTGATGTCTACTACCATATGATAATTTTTTCTAGAATAAAAGCGAAGGCGACTGCACTGGGGCGACAAGCAAGTGACTAGCTCCGAAAGAGGGCGCTTTTCCCCTCTGGAGGAGATTGACACTTGACCTCGAGCCCCTAGGAGCCGTAGCTAGACAGTATAAAAGCGAAGGCGACTGCACTGGGACGACAAGCAAGTGACTAGCTCCGAAAGAGGGCGCCTTTTCCCCTCTGGAGGAGATTGACACTTGACCTCGAGTCCCTAGGAGCCGTAGCTAGATTCAGAAAAATTTAATTCTGTTCGTTTTCTTTATAAGCTTTTATAATAGAAAGACCAATGATGTAGAAAAAGGAGAACAACATGAGCATATTATCTGTTAAAAACTTAAGCCACGGTTTTGGAGATCGGGCAATTTTTAATGATGTATCTTTCCGACTGTTAAAGGGAGAGCATATTGGACTTATCGGAGCAAATGGTGAGGGAAAGTCAACATTTATGAACATTATTACCGGCAAACTTCAACCTGATGAAGGGAAAGTGGAATGGTCTAAAAAAGTACGTGTAGGTTATTTAGACCAGCATGCCGTCCTTGAGAAAGGAATGACCATTCGTGATGTTCTCAAGGGCGCCTTCCAGTATTTATTTGATATTGAAGCAGAAATGAATGAACTTTTTGGGAAAATGGGAGACGCATCCCCTGAAGAACTTGAACAGCTTTTAGAAGAAACCGGAACGATGCAGGATCTATTAACCAACAATGATTTCTATTTGATTGATGCAAAAATAGAGGAAATTGCCCGCGGTCTTGGCCTAGATGATATTGGATTAGACCGGGATGTGCATGATTTAAGCGGGGGGCAAAGAACAAAGATTCTACTTGCTAAGTTGCTTCTTGAAAAACCAGATATTCTTCTACTAGATGAACCGACCAATTACCTTGATGAACAGCATATTGAATGGTTAAAACGGTACTTACAAGCTTACGAAAATGCCTTTATTTTAATATCTCATGACATTCCATTTTTAAATAGTGTCATTAATTTAATTTATCATATGGAAAATCAAGAATTAAACCGTTATGTAGGTGACTATAATAATTTTCTGAAAGTGTATGAAATGAAAAAGCAGCAATTAGAGGCGGCCTTTAAAAAGCAACAACAAGAAATAGCCGAATTAAAGGATTTTGTTGCGAGAAATAAGGCAAGAGTGTCCACTAGAAATATGGCGATGTCACGTCAAAAGAAACTGGATAAAATGGACATCATTGAATTAGCTGCTGAGAAGCCGAAACCAGAGTTCCATTTCAAAGAAGCAAGAACGAGTGGAAAAATTATTTTTGAAACGCAGGATTTAGTTATCGGTTATAATGAGCCACTCTCTAAATCCTTGAACTTACGTATGGAACGTGGACAAAAGATTGCGCTTGTAGGAGCGAATGGGATTGGAAAAACTACTTTATTAAAAAGTATTCTAGGGGAAATTCAACCAATTTCCGGCAGTGTCCAAAGAGGGGATTATCTTCATACTGGCTATTTTGAACAGGAAATGAAACAAAGAAATTACAACACATGCATTGATGAAGTTTGGAATGAGTTCCCTTCCTTCACTCAATACGAAGTTCGCGCTACACTCGCAAAATGTGGTCTGACGACGAAACATATTGAAAGTAAAGTAGAAGTATTAAGTGGGGGAGAAAAGGCAAAAGTGCGCCTTTGTAAACTAATCAATATGGAAACAAATCTCCTCGTATTAGATGAACCAACGAACCATCTGGATATAGAGGCAAAAGAAGAACTAAAACGAGCACTGCAAGCTTATAAAGGCTCGATTCTTCTTATTTGCCATGAACCAGATTTTTATCAAGACCTTGTGACAGATGTATGGAATTGTGAATCATGGACAACGAAAGTTTTCTAATTTAGCTTGATTTTTCTTGGGTTAAAAATCATCACAGCAAGATGGAAATAGTCGATTGTCCCTAATCCCAAATCTATCTTTATATGCGTCCATTCTTATTGCAATAAAGTTTTTAGTAATAACGATTTAAATGCCGGCATCTTCTCATCATATGAGAGTACCCGGCTCTTTTTTACTCTCCTGTTTTCCATTTCAACTCCATATTGGGCGGAGAGTACATGCTCATCATCTTGATCAGTTCTTCAGGATCAGAAGAAGTGTTCATAATTTTCTGATGAATTTTATTAACGAATCCCTCTAGAATACTATGTTGAATAATATTAAGCACCGGATCATAATAACCACAACTATTTAATAATCCTACCGGTTTTTGGTGGATACCAATTTGTGACCAACATAATACTTCAAATAATTCCTCGAACGTTCCAAGTCCACCTGGTAAGGCGATAAAACCATCTGCTAGATTGTGCATCTTAGCCTTTCTTTCATGCATACTATCCACCGCTATTAACTCTGTTAACTGCCCATGGACGTTCTCCCCATTTGATAATCCCCTCGGCATAACCCCGATGACCTCTCCCCCGTTCATTAATACTTCATTTGCCACTTCCCCCATTAGCCCTTTTTTTGATCCCCCATAAATTAAGCGAATTCCTTGGTCTGCCATGATCTTTCCGGTTTGAATAGCTGCTGCTTTATATTCATTTTTATTCCCAAGACTTGAGCCAGCAAAAATACAAATCGATTTCATGCAATTCCCCCCTTTTAAAAAAAAGCTCCTCATCCTATATTGTATTTGATCTTGCTTCCTTTCAACACTAATAAGCTAAAATCCTTTATTTTCCATAATGATGGCGAATGCATCTGAAATCTTATAGTTGTCAATTTCTCATAGTTTTGCCATGATTAAAAGACAAATATTGTTGAAAAAGGTGAAATCATGAAAAAAAGAATTGCATTGTCCTGGAGTGGCGGAAAAGATAGTTGTATCACACTTGATAGACTCGTTAAAGAAAGCTTTGAAGTGGCTTGCCTTGTCACAACCGTTCCTAAAAATAGCGGAAGAACCTTCGCACACGGAGAAAAGAAGGAATTAATTCAATTGCAAAGCGAAGCCCTTCACCTTCCAGTCCATTGGATTGATTGTGCACTCGAGCATTATACAGAAAACTTTATTGAATCACTGAAAGAATTGAAAAGCACCTATCAATTAACATCTGTCGCTTTCGGCGATCTCTACTTAGATGGACATCGTGAATGGGGGGAAAATGTCGCAAAAGCGGCAGGACTAGAAGCTCTCTATCCCATTTGGATCGGCTCAGAAAAGGCATCCTTACAATCTCTCCAAACCTTCGTTCAATCCCAATACAATGCGGTCATCGTTAAAGTAAGGTCAGATTGCTTAAACGAAGATTGGCTTGGAAGAGAGCTCGATCAAAAATTTGTTCAAGAAATTCGTCAAATGGATGTATGTCCTATGGGAGAAAACGGAGAGTATCATACTTTTGTTTATAATGGGCCGCTTTTCGAAAAGAAAATAGACCTATCTTTTGGAGAAGTTCAATCAAATGACACTTCAAAGCGCCTGGAAATAGCTGATTTTTCCTTAAAAGAAAAAGCCTAATGTGAAACTTTATTTAATGGGGTTTTTTACTGTTTATTAAGATGGGGTAAGGTGATGTATGCTAAGAGTGCGGTCCCAATTTTCGTTTGGAATTTTACATAGCTTGGGACCATACTCTTTGCATTTAGAACCTCTCCTCTTCTATTCCTTCTCTTGTTTCAATTCTCTCATTTTCTGTGCTTGCATTTCAGCAAATGTACTGACTTTCGGAAATCCGTCTTTCTTCTTGACATTATCGTTTCTCTGTGCATTCGCATTCCCCTCTTTTGTACGTCCCATCATCGTCCCTCCTTTATATAGAGAACATTTTCTCCATCTTATGTTTCCCCAAAAACTGATAAAAAAGCCACGAATTTTTCTAAATTAAAATAGTGAAAGATATTTGACAGCTTTAGACTCATATTGACAAAACGCTACTTTTGCACTATCTTTAACATAAAAAAATTCCCATCATTTTCTTGTTTTATCCTTTATGTCTTTTACTAGCATGGAATCACTCGGTTATGAATTAACACCATTATGTAAAACTCCATTCAGTGGAGATTTTACTCCCATTAAGAGTGGGATAAACGGAATAAGAATTTTAATCTATTAAAATGATTGTATTGGGGTTTTGAACATGTTCAATAAAAAGGAATCAAAAGCCATTATTTTATTGGTTTTTGGGATCTTGCTTTTATTTGGGGTCCGCCTATTTCACGATTCCATCTATACTATTTTTGAGCCCAAAAATTTCTTGTCTTATCATACATTACTTGAATTATTTAGCATTGCCGTCGCATTTTCGATTGCCATTCAAGGGTGGATGATCTTTCCTCACACTTTATCTCGACATCGCTTAATAATCGCCGGGATTTTTTTGATTATTTCAATATTTGACAGCTTCCACATCTTATCCTATAACGGGATGCCTTTCTTTATTACAGAAAGTTCAGTAGCAAAAGCCACTTGGTTTTGGATTATTTCAAGATTAACGTTAGCATTGGGCTTACTCCTGATTTTTTCTAAAAAGGATGGTGAAGTGAATCAAAAGACTCGTCCTATCATCTTTGCAGTTTCTGCTTTATATGTTTCCATCACCAGTTTTTGTATTATGTTTTATTCTGAAAAACTACCTGTATTAGTCATTGACGGAAAAGGTTCGACTGCTCTTAAAATAACGTTTGAATACCTGATTAGTTTTTTGTTTTTATGCAGCATGGTACAACTTTATCGTTTTTACCAAAAAAACAAAAATCCTTCCTATCTTACTCTCATCATTGCTTTAGGATTTTCATTTATAACCGAGCTCATTTTCACATTATACAAAAGTGTCTATGATTTCGATAATTTGCTTGGCCATATTTACAAAGTGATTAGCTATTATTTTATTATGAAAGGCATCTATGTAAGTACGATCGAGGAGCCTTATTTAAAACAAAAGGAAACGAAAGATGCCCTTAAAGAAAGTGAAGAACGACTGAATACGATTGTAAATATGGTACCGACTGGAATTACAATTACAGATGCAAGTGGACGATTTATTTATGCGAATAGAGCAGCCAAATCGTTATTAAATATAAAGAAAGGTGAACTTCTTTCCGAAATCATTAAGAAAAAAAGTTGCAAGGCAAAATTATCAAATACGATCACTCAAGTACATTCATATACCCGAGAAAATCATGACGTTTTCATTACAGTGACGGGAAACGACAACAAACAACATACTTTATCCGTTAATTCTGCACCTATTCTCGATAAAGATCAGCAAGTGTTCAACACCATTTATTCATTTACGGATCTGACTGATTTAATTCAAGCTCAAAAAAAAATCAATTATTTAGCCTATCATGATGAACTTACCGGATTACCGAATCGATATTTTTTAAAGGAAAGATTAATCAAATTAATGAAAGATATAGAGGATACTCCCGATATCTCCATAATGTTATTTAATTTAAATCGCTTTAAAAATGTAAACGATTCATTAGGGAATGAAATTGGAGATATGTTCCTTCAAACTGTAGCCAAAAGATTGCAAGTATTTTGTGAACAACATCATTTGCTAGCCATCCGAATGGGTGGAGATGAGTTTGCCATTTTACAAACAGATGCCACAGATATCCCGTATGTTGTAAGAATAGTGAAGAAAATAACGAAGCGTTTGCAAGATCCCATGATTGCAAAAGGATATAAATTTCATATAGATGCTTCAGTTGGAATTGCTATGTACAAAAAGGAAATTGCGAATGAGGAACAATTATTAAAACAAGCCAATATTGCCATGCACGAGGCGAAACGAAATGGTCAATCCTATATGGTTTTTCATCCCGATATGAAAAAAGAATTATATGAAAATATTATTCTTGAGAATGACTTACGACATGCAATTGAACGAAACGAACTTGTCCTATATTATCAGCCACAAGTGAATAGTCATACGGGGAAAATCTTTGGTGTAGAAGCCTTAATTCGCTGGGGTCATTCTGAAAAAGGGATGATCTCACCGGAAAAATTCATCCCAATTGCTGAAGAATCTGGCTTAATTGTTCCAATTGGAAAATGGGTTCTTGAACAAGCTTGCCAACAAATGAAAGAATGGCATAACGAAGGCCTCCCTTTGATCCGTGTATCGGTTAACTTATCATTACGACAATTTTTTCAGGACGATTTAATCGACACTGTAGCTAATGCATTAAAAACATCCGGATTGGATCCAAAATTCCTTGAACTTGAAATAACTGAAAGCATGACAATGAATGTGGACCGTACCATTATCATGTTGAAGAAATTAAAAAATCTAGGGGTTCGAATTGCTATCGATGACTTTGGAACAGGCTATAGCTCATTAAGCTATTTGCATCAATTTCCGATTGACCAACTAAAGATTGATCAATCGTTTATCCGTAATTTACAAATAGATTCTCAGAATGAAGCCATTGTCGAAACGATCATTTCCATGGCTCATCACTTAAGATTAGAGTTAATTGCTGAAGGGGTTGAAACAAAAGACCAGATGGAATTTTTGCATCAGTTTCAATGCAATGGAATTCAAGGATTTCTCATTAGTAAGCCATTACCTGCGGAGGAGTTAGCGCAATTAATAAAAAGTTCGGACTCCATCAAGAAGGTTTGTAGCATTTAGCCTCGAAAGGAAGTCTATTATATCATGAGAGCGAAACAAACTATGGAAAAGTACTCCATTCGTTTTTGGATCACATCATTAATCCTACTTTCCATGTTCCTGACTTTAGGATTATGTATTATTGTTGTATACAAGCTAACACAACAAACATTGATTACAAACACATTAGAAATCAATCAAGGCTATGCTGAAAAAGTGGCCAAAACGACCGAACAATTTTTTAATCAATCAAAATCTACATTAAGTGCTTATTCAGCTGAAATGGTAACAAATCGTCATGATCCTGAAGAATTACAGCATGAGATTGATGAAATCTATTATAGTAGCAAACAATTCAATTCCGTCCTTTTTGCTGATCCGAACGGGAGGATTATTACTTCTTCCCCACAATCATTAAATTTAAAGAATCAAACAATCAAAACTGCTGGGAGCAAACAAGCATTACAAGAGCGAAGTTTAATCGTTTCCGACCCACATAAGGGAATATCCGGAAAGTTGACCATCCTTGTTTCAACGCCAGTTTGGGGGAGAAATGGAGAATATCTTGGCTTTCTTGGTGGTTCCATTTTACTAGAAGAAAATGATGCACTTGATAGCATTTTAAAGGATCACTTTTACCAAGATGACTCCTATCTATTCGTTGTTTGCCCTAGTGGGAACATTATTTATCACCCGAACCTAAAGAGAATAGGTGAATCTGTTATAAAAAATGAGGCTGTTCAACAAGTATTAAAAGGAAAACAAGGGGCTAGGCGAGTATTAAACACCCAAAATATGGACATGCTTGCTGGTTACTCACCCGTTAAAAGTAGTGGTTGGGGGATTATTTCTCAAACACCAACAGAATCTACGGTGAATCCTTCCACCCATTTAATCAAGTATATGTTACTTTACACTAGTCCATTTTTCTTATTATTTCTTTTTCTTGCACTATGGTTAGCTAAAACGATTATTACACCTTTAAAAGAGCTTGCCGCATACTCAGAAAACCTTTGTGTTGGAGATTTTAAGCAACCAATGCCGAATATTTCACCTTGGTATAAAGAAGCCGAAATGTTGTATAAAGCAACTGCTCTCGGTGTTAATTCTTTAAAGCAACAAATTAATCACTTATCAAAGGAAGCTTATACGGATCCTTTAACACAGCTTGCAAATCAGAGAACAATTAGAATGTTAATCAGTGATTGGATTGGCAATCATAATAAATTCGCCATCATTTTTATCGATTTGGATTCTTTTAAAAAAGTGAATGATACATACGGTCATGATACAGGGGATCAAGTATTAAAATTTCTAGCAAAAACGATGGAATCCGAAGTGCGTAAACAAGATATTTGTTGCCGCTACGGTGGGGAGGAATTTGTCATTTTACTTCCCGAAACAAATAAGCATACTGCTTTGAACGTAGCCGAAAGAGTGCGGCGAAAAATGGCTATCACCCCAAGCCCTACTGGAAAAATTGTCACCTTATCAGCTGGAGTCGCAGCATATCCAGCAGATGGTGATTGTTTTACCGATTTATTTAAAGCTGCAGACAAAGCATTATACCAAGCGAAGCGACAAGGAAGAAACCGCATCGTCGTGGTTGAATAGGAAGATTGCGATCATTCAGCTTGTAATCGTCCTCCTTCTATTAAAAGATGACAAAAAAGATCATTTTCTGCAGATGTTTTTCATGATATAGCTTATAACTCAACTTTCGCAGAGTGATATCGGCAAATAAGCCTTGATATAACTAGGAAGGCCATCGATCCACTGTTCGAGTTGACTTTGAATTAATGTT
>NZ_JAUSUC010000028.1 GCF_030813365.1 Oikeobacillus pervagus | reverse complement strand
CGCTGTTATTTTAATTTACAATTTTGAGTACGAGAACCTAGTTAATTCTTTTGAGGATTTTGATTATATTACTTCTACTAGTTACTTACAATAGTGGTATGTCAACACTAAACTGAACAAATTTATTAAGGAACACATACCCTTTTATAGTGTCAACGTTTTAGGCTCAGGTGTAAAATAGTGCGTGCAGTTTGTCACTTGACATGGAGCCTCTGCGCGCAAGAGGATGAGCCAGGAAGCTAGATTTATTAAAGAATCTAGCTCAGCCACCAAGGCTATCATGCCCGCCTTTCCACGTAAAGTGGGCGTTTCTCTACTAAATATTGCTCATTTCAACCTGGTGCTTGCGCTTATACTCGTTAGGAGTAAGATAATTTAGAGATCCATGAATACGAATATTATTAAACCAATTTACGTAATCAAATAGCTCAAGATCAAGTTCCTGCTGACTATCGAAAACCCTACCATTAACGAATTCAGTTTTAATAGTTTTGAATGTTGCCTCTGCAACCGCATTGTCATATGGTGTTCCTTTTTCACTTAGTGATCTTTCAATACCAAATGTTTCTAGTGCCTCGTCTATAAGTTGATTTTTAAACTCACTTCCCCTATCAGTGTGGAATAATTCAAGGCGATTTAAGTTGTATTTTACTGTCGAAAAGGCACGTTGAACTAGCTCAGCACTCTTATTAGGACCAGCACTGTAGCCAATAATTTCACGATTATATAAATCTACTAAAACACAAATATAATGCCAGCTTTGCTTAACTCGGACGTATGTTAAATCACTCACAATCACTTTTAATTCCTTGTCTTGATTAAATTCGCGATTTAATACATTTCCGGTTTCAGATTCATTCACAGTTGTTTTTCTAGGTTTAAATTGAGCTACTGTGTATTTGGAGACAAGACCTTGTTCTTTCATTATTCGCCCAATACGGCGACGTGACACTGTCAATCCTTGCTTTTGAAGCTCCTTTTTAATTTTTCTCTGACCATAAATATTCCGACTATCTTTAAATATTTTAACAATTAAAGCTGTTCATTCTTCATCCTGATTATCTCGAATTTTCACCTCATAATAGTACGTGCTTCTAGGAAGTTGTAGGACGGCGCACATTGCTGATACCGAGTATTTGTGACGATTATTTCGGATCACATCTACTTTCGTCCCATTATCAGCGCGGCTTGCTTTAAAATATCATTCTCCATCATCAGTCTTTGATTTTCTTTGCGGAGCTTGATTAATTCCTCCTGCTCAGGGGTTCTATTGTCCTTTTCTTCAAATGATCCACTTGTATTATGCTGGCGAACCCACTTATCAAAGGCAGATGGCGTCAGCTCGTATTCTTTGATAATTTCACTTCTAGGTTTACCTGAAAGGTGCAGCTGAACAATTTGTTCTTTAAATTCTTTGGTGAATGTTCTTCTTTCTCGTTTGGCCATAATTCATTCTCTCCCGACTTTTATGAATTAAGTTTATATGACCTTAACGAATCTGTCCAACTAAGTGTAACCTATCCATAGGGAGAAATTTCTTAAATTGTATGAAGGGTTAAAGCAGGAAGTAAGGGAGATAATCCAGATATGCTTTATAAAGAGTATTGGAGGTCAAAATGAAATATTTTAAACTAATTTTAGATGACAGCAACGATAATGATGTAGTTGTTCGTTGTGAGGATACACATGGATTTGAGCAGTATGAGTTAAAGGAAGGGAATTTTTTAAAGAATTGGAATGACAATATCACTTTTTATTTTAATCTACATGATGGAAATAGATTTACTGACTATTTAGCAAATAATTTAGGCTGGTTCATTGTATCAAAAAAGTTTAAGGATTTAATAAAAAAAATTGAAGAAGATGTCCAATTTCTACCTGTAAATGTTGTTGATTTTGAAAGTAAACATAAAATAGAGAATGATGAATATTTTGTTGCAAATGTATTAGGGATAGTTGACGCATTAAACCTAGAAAACTCTGATTATAGTGTTATGGATTTAGACGGTGAAAAAATATATTCGGTAAGAAAATATGCAGTATCAGAATACAAAATAAATAACAGAAATTTGTTCAAATTAAAGGGAAATGAAATTCCATTATTCGTGTCAGAAACTTTTAAATAATTAGTTGAAGAAAATAATATTACTGGTTGTGAATTTCTAGAAATAAGAAATATCTTATAATTTTTCAGGAAACCTTAGAGGGATAAAAAAATATTGCTATTTTTTCTTCTTACCTTTTACAATATAGTTACAATCATAAAGGGGTGATAGAGTGGGAAAATTGAACTGGATTCACGATGCAAAAGAGCAATGGGATGAGCGTGCGAATAATTGGCATTCACGAAGTATTAACATGTGGGAGAAGGGAAGCCGAAAGGATATTATCCCGTTTTTTCTGAAATATTTGAATCATCAAAAGACGATTTGCGACCTCGGCTGTGGAGATGGGTACGGGGCATTTTTATTGGCAAATCAAGGGTTTCAAGTAACAGGCATTGATTTATCGGAGAAAATGATCCAATTAGCTAAACGAAATGAAAATAACGATCTGCAATTTAAAGTAGGAGATTTGTCAAAACTGCCTTTCCATGATGAATCGAATGATGCGGCGCTTGCCATTAATTCAATTGAATGGACAGAGTCACCATTTCATGTATTAAAGGAAATCGCTAGAATTTTAGTTCCAAAAGGGATTGCATGTATTGGTATCCTTGGACCAACTGCTGAACCACGTCTTAACAGTTATCCACGTTTATTAGGGGAACAAGTGATTCAAAATACAATGATGCCCTGGGAATTTCAGAAACTAGCATGTGAAAATGGCTGGAGGGTAATTGATGAATTGCATGTGTTTAAGCAGGCGGTGGATGAATCGAAAGTGAAAGATTTGCCGAGTGAATTAAAGCAAGCGCTTTCTTTTATGACGGTTTTTTTAATTCAAAAACAATCTTAATTCAAATGATCCAGAAACAAAGTTTCTGGATCATTTGATCGTGGTCAAAAGTATACATACGCTCATCCAAAAGTAAGTATCAAGAGTTCCTTTCTAACAAATGTTTAGGATGAGATCATTTTGGCCCTACGCTTTTTTACTTCTTAACGAAAGCGTGAACTTTCTTGAAAGAAGAGGAGGTTTCGGTTATTTTGAACATATCATGATAAAATGAATTTGTAGAACTGTTACCAAGTCGGAGGCGATCACGAAATGTTACAAATAGATATAAAATCAGATATTGAAATTGCTCAAGATGCAAAATTAAAGCCGATCAAAAAGATTGTAAGTAAACTAGGGTTATCAGAAGATGATATCGAATTATATGGAAAATATAAAGCGAAATTAACTTACGAAACAATTGAAGGTTTAAAAAAGAATAAAGATGGAAAAGTCATTCTCGTTACATCAATCAATCCTACACCGGCTGGTGAGGGAAAGTCTACGGTAACAGTAGGTTTAGGAGATGCTTTAACCAAATTGGGAAAAAAAGCTCTCATTGCCATTCGCGAGCCATCCTTAGGTCCTACAATGGGAATAAAAGGCGGAGCAACCGGTGGAGGCTACGCACAAGTCCTACCAATGGAAGAAATTAATTTGCATTTTACTGGAGATTTTCATGCAATTACGACAGCGAATAATGCACTAGCTGCACTGATTGACAACCATATTCACCAAGGAAATGAAATGCAAATTGATACAAGAAGAATCGTATGGAAACGATCACTTGATTTAAATGACAGGGCACTCAGACAGGTAGTTGTCGGGTTAGGAGGGCCTTCCCAAGGAGTTCCCCGGGAAGATGGATTTGATATTACAGTGGCGTCAGAAATTATGGCGGTTTTATGCTTAGCGACCGATTTGTTGGATTTAAAACGGCGTTTATCACAAATGGTTGTCGCTTATAATCTTCATAAGGAACCAGTCACTGTGAAAGATTTAGGGGTGGAAGGGGCACTGACATTATTATTAAAAGATGCGCTGAGACCCAATATCGTTCAAACAATTGAACATACTCCGGCATTCGTACACGGCGGTCCATTTGCGAATATTGCACATGGCTGTAATAGTGTCATGGCAACAAATGCTGCGATCAAATTGGCTGATTACATCGTAACAGAAGGGGGATTTGGAGCTGATCTTGGTGCGGAGAAATTTCTTCATATCAAAACAAGGGCCGCAAACTTCAAACCTGAAGCTGTCGTCATTGTTGCAACAATTCGTGCTTTGAAAATGCATGGTGGCCAAAAAAAGGCCGATCTTCATATGGAAAATATCAAAGCACTACAAGGTGGACTGCAAAATTTACAAAAACATATTGAAACCATTCAAGCATTTGGTCTACCATATGTAGTCGCCATCAATCGGTTTGTATCAGATACCAATGAAGAAGTAATGGAACTAATGAACTGGTGTAAAAAACATGAATATCCTGTTGCATTAACGGATGTATGGGCAAAAGGTGGAGAAGGCGGCATTGAGTTGGCTGAAAAGCTTTTAGAAGTAATCAACAAGTCGGAAGGCCAATTTAATTATTTATATTCACTAGATTTACCTATTGATGAAAAAATTCGACGGATTGTTCAAAAAGTATACGGTGGAAAAGATGTTGAATTTTCAGGTAAGGCGATGAAACAACTCGCCGATTTTGAACGCTTTGGTTGGGGGCAGCTCCCTGTTTGTATGGCGAAGACTCAGTACTCACTCTCTGATGATCCTCAACAATTAGGGCGCCCTGAAAACTTTACTATCCATGTCCGGGAATTAAAACCAAAAATTGGGGCAGGTTTCATCGTGGCTTTAACTGGCGATGTGATGACCATGCCAGGACTCCCAAAAAAACCAGCGGCCAATTTAATGGATGTAGATGAATGTGGGAAGGCAAAAGGCTTATTTTAAAGAAAAAACTCCTTATGAACATTTTTAATTCATAAGGAGTTTTTTACAGAATGCTATCGTTGAAAATCCATTACTCATTTTTTACAGGAGGACATTATGTTTGACCCAACATCATTTGAAAATATGAAAGTTGTCATTGAAGGGATGATATATGATTTAGACTCCCAACGAGACATATGTTTACATGGACGAAAAGATTTAGTGGACCTTGCAAGCTTTTCTCGAATTTATCAAATTGCTTATACGTCATTCAAGAATGAAAAGATCATGATCCAGTTTCAATTAAGCTCACATTTACATCAATTCGCCTCCGAAATCATGCCACAGCAAATATCAGGCGATGCTGGTTGTTTCGTCGAGATCACCTATCGTGGGCCGAGGGAGATTTTTCAGGATTTTCATATCGAATTATTAAAGAAAAAATGGGGTCCTGACCGGGTCTTTGAAGAAAGGAATGTGGATTCAAGTCAAAGTGGTAAAGTGAACGAACTTGTCATACAATTTGAAAGGCTCATTACAGAAGAAATGATCCCTGATTTGCAAGACATGGTTTTGTTTAGTGTTCAAACTTTTAAACTTTTACTATAATAATCATAGATATCGTGTAAATGAAAATCACCACTTGCTATCATTAATTTAGTGGAAGAATGGAATGATGTGGATTGAGAACATTATCAATCGAAAATGTAACAAAAACATATGGTGAAAAAATATTGTTTCGGCAATTATCTTTCTCCATTTCAGAGAAGGAAAGAATCGGTCTGATCGGGATAAATGGTACGGGTAAATCTAGTTTATTAAAAATTCTCGCTGGAAAGGACCAGGCTGATGATGGTGAGCTAATTGCCCCAAGTGATTATCGTATCGCCTATTTGCCACAAGAACCAGATTTAAAGGAACAATTAAGTGTAATGGATCAAGTGTTTTCTAGTGAGGCACCTATAATTCAATTGATAAAAGAATATGAGAAAACTTTAAAGAAATTAGAACAATCAGCTAGCGAAGAATGGACAGAACGCTTATTTTCCCTCCAAAAGCAAATGGACACTTTAGATGCCTGGGATGCTA
Source organism: Oikeobacillus pervagus (assembly GCF_030813365.1). Classification (NCBI taxonomy): domain Bacteria; kingdom Bacillati; phylum Bacillota; class Bacilli; order Caryophanales; family Bacillaceae; genus Oikeobacillus; species Oikeobacillus pervagus. The sequence continues at coordinate 36,510 of NZ_JAUSUC010000028.1, read as the reverse complement.
GTACAGAAGCAAAAATTATTTTGTCTAAGCTAGGAATTCAACAATATGATCAAAAAATTGGTGAGCTATCTGGTGGACAAAAAAAGCGAGTTGCATTAGCCCAAGTTTTAATTGAAACCCCAGATCTACTCATTTTGGATGAACCAACGAACCATCTTGATTTTGAAACGATCCAATGGCTTCAAGATTATTTAGGAAAATATAAAGGGGCTATTTTACTTGTGACTCATGACCGCTATTTCTTAGATGGAGTCACGAATAGAATCCTAGAACTTGACAGTGGAAATATCTATTCCTATAAAGGAAATTATCAAGCCTTTATAGAAGCAAAAGCCCAACGTGAAGAACAAGAAGTGTTGGCAGAAGAAAAGAGAAAGAATTTATACCGCCGTGAACTCGCCTGGATTAAAAGAGGGGCAAAAGCGAGATCAACGAAGCAAAAAGCTAGAATTGAACGATTTCAGCATCTAGAAGATCAATTAGGAAAAGTCCCCAAAAGAGATCAAGTACAAATGGGTTTAAAGGGAAGCCGACTTGGAAAACAGGTATTGGAATTAAAATCTGCAACGAAAAGTTTTGAAGGCAAAATGATTTTACAAGATTTTGATTTACTTATTAAGCCTGGAGATCGAATTGGAATCGTTGGTAAAAATGGGAGTGGGAAATCGACTTTATTAAATATTTTGGCTGGTAAGATTTCTTTAGATGAAGGGGAACTGCTCCAAGGGCAAACAGTTAAAATCGCTTATTATACACAAGAGCGAGTCGATATGGATGAAAATAAAAGAATGATTGCTTATATTCGCGAAGCGGCAGAAGTCGTAACCACGAATGAAGGAGAGCAAATATCTGTGGCTCAAATGTTAGAACGGTTTTTATTTCCGATGCATTCGCATGGTACTCTCATCAAAAAACTTTCAGGTGGGGAAAAACGTCGCCTTTATTTATTAAAGCTATTAATGACGGCACCGAATGTTCTTTTACTAGATGAACCAACCAATGATTTGGATACGGAAACATTAACCGTGCTAGAGGATTACTTAGATGAATTTCCAGGCGTGGTGATCACCGTTTCGCATGACCGCTATTTTTTAGACAAAACGTCAGAACAATTATTAGTTTTCAAGGGTGAAGGGGAAATTGATTTCTATTATGGCTCCTATAGTGATTATTTAAAAAAGTTAGCCCAAATCGAACGAGAATCTGAACCAAAACAAGAAAAGCGGATAGAACAAGTAAAACCGCAAGAACAGAAGAAAAAAATGACTTACATGGAAAAGAAAGAATGGGAGGAAATTGAAGATAAAATTACGGACACAGAAGAGGAAGTTCAAAAGCTAGAACAAGAATTAGAGCAATGTGGAAGCGATTTTGAAAAAGCACAGAAACTCATGGAAGAAATCGAAACATTGAATGCAAAATTAGAACATTTTATTGAAAGATGGACTTACTTATCAGAGTTAGCTTAACCATTGTTTCTCTATATAGTGGGGATCATTATGATACAATCATGTTACAATTTTCTTCTTGAGCTAAAATAGGAGGGACGATAAGTGAAAATTGTTAGCATAGAACCAACCCCTAGCCCGAATACGATGAAAATCATTTTAGATGAAGAATTACCGGCAGGGAAAAGTACCAATTATAAAAAAGATCATGAAGAAGGGGCCCCTGCAATCATTCAAGATATATTAAAGATTGAAGGAATAAAAGGAGTCTATCATGTAGCAGATTTCCTTGCTGTTGAACGAAACGGAAAGTATGATTGGAAGGAGATTTTACCAGAAGTTCGCAAAGCGTTTGGGGAGACGATTCAGGAACATCTCAATGAACGCATAGTCGATGAACATTTTGGTGAAGTGCAAACCTCCATCCAACTATTTAAGGGTATTCCACTGCAAATCAAATTAAATAATGGTCAAACTGAAAAAAGATTCGGTTTACCAGAATATTTTGTGAAAGCATTTGAGGAAACGCAACAAGAAGGAGATAATTTTGTCCTGCAGAGATCATGGAAAGATTTTGGAACACGTTATGGTGAACTGGATCAAATTGGACAGGAAGTATTAGAAGAGATCATCGCAGCATATCCAAAAGAAAGATTGCAAGCATTAGTAGAAAAAGCAAAAAAAGGTTTAGAAACGCTATCAACCAAAAGAAAATCGTTTCCGTTAACAGTAGAAATGTTCGCAGAGAAAGATTGGCGAAAACGATACCAGCTTCTTGAGCAAATGGATGACCCTACAATTCATGATTTACCGCTTTTGGAAAAAGCATTGGAAGATGAAAAACCGGCGATTAGACGGCTGGCAGTTGTATACATAGGGATGATTGAAGACAAAGAAGTGCTGCCACTATTATATAGAGGGTTGCATGATTCGACTGTTACAGTACGAAGAACAGCAGGGGACTGTTTATCTGATTTAGGGTATGCAGAAGCAATTCCGGAAATGAGCAAACTCCTAAAGGATAAGAGCAAAATTGTTCGTTGGCGGGCAGCGATGTTTTTATATGAAGTCGGTGATGAAACAGCGCTTCCTGCGTTAAAACAGGCTGAAAATGATGAGGAATTTGAGGTAGCTTTACAAGTTAAGATGGCCATCGAGCGAATTGAAGGTGGAGAAGAAGCGAAAGGGTCCGTTTGGAAACAAATGACAGAATCCAGAAAAAAAGAGTCTAAGGAGGAATTATAATGACAAACGCATATGAAGAATACATGAGACAAATGGTAAAACCAATGAGGGAAGAATTAATTCAAGCGGGATTTCAACCATTATTAACAAGTGAAGAGGTTGAAAATTATATGGAGAATGCTGAGGGGACTACTTTAGTATTTATTAATTCTGTTTGTGGTTGTGCAGCTGGATTAGCAAGACCTGCGGCTACTCAAGCAGTGATTAAAAGCGATGTAAAACCAGATCACCTTGTTACTGTGTTTGCTGGGCAAGAAAAAGAAGCAACAGCCAAAATGCGAGAATATTTTTCTGGGTATGAACCATCCTCCCCTTCAATGGCTTTATTAAAAGGAAAAGAAGTCGTTCATTTCATCCCTAGAGATCAAATAGAAGGTCAACAAATGGAGGATATCATGATCAATTTAACGAATGCTTTTGGGGAATTCTGCAAATAGGTAGTAGGAGGGGTGTCGATTTTGACATCCTTTTTTTGGCTCAAACAATCAAACCTATTCATATTTTTACGCTTTAGGGGGAAAAATGTTTATTACGACAGCTGGACGAACAGATGAAATGATGATAAAAGAAACGAAAAGGATAGCAAATGAACTCAATATCCCATATGTCAAAAGAAAGAAAAGTTCTCTACATGAGCTGCAACAAATCAATGTTGATGATTGTATGGTGGTAGGAAAGGAAAGAATAGAACTATATTTTTGTAAGAAAGACAAACCTTTCTTTTTTCACCCTAATTCCGCTTCTTTTCGGATCAAACGATTGTTACAAGGGGAACATGATCCATTTTTAAAGGCGACACAACTAAAGCATGGAATGTCTTTATTAGACTGCACATTAGGACTTGCTTCCGATAGTATTGTAGCAAGTTACATAGTAGGATCGTCGGGAAAAGTAGTGGGGATTGAAGGAAATCCATACTTAGCCTATCTTGTTCGTAGAGGTTTATCCAGTTGGAATTCTTCAATGTGTGAAATGAATATGGCGATGAAAAATATTACCGTCATTCATTCTTACTTTGAGGATTATTTACGATCTTTAAATGACTGTTCTTTTGATTGCGTTTATTTTGATCCGATGTTTGATCAGGCGATTTTACAATCAGATGGGATCGCCCGATTAAGAGATTGGGCGATTTATACAGAGTTAACCGAATCAGTCATCAAGGAAGCAAAAAGGGTGGCAAAACATCGGATTGTAATAAAAGAACATTTTCGATCGGAGCAATTTGAGCGATTCGGTTTTGAAAGAATGGCTCGGAAGACTTCTAAATTCCATTTTGGATTTATCGAACTATAAAAAATACTTCATTAAAAAGTAAATGAAAACGATAAATAACGAACAACTATTTACAACCAGGAGGACATTTCATGATAGATGGATTTCAAGGAATTTTACATACTTATGCGCAATTTTTTGATTGGAATATGTGGGCAAAAGTTTTGACAGACCCTGTTAGTTGGGGGAGTATCGGAACTCTTGTCATACTGGAGGGGTTACTTTCAGCTGATAATGCCCTAGTACTTGCTGTCATGGTGAGACATCTTCCGGGAACTCACAGACGAAAGGCACTTTTTTATGGCTTAATCGGAGCCTATGCATTTCGGTTTATTGCCATAGGATTAGGAGTTTATTTAATCAAAATATGGTGGGTGAAAGTAATCGGTGCAGCTTATTTAGCTTGGTTATCCATCCATTATTTTATGGAAAAGAGAAAAGGGGCCGAAGTAGATCAAGAAATAAAAGGTGTGAATCAACAAGGGATTCTCATACGGTTGTTTGGTCCTTTTTGGGGAACAGTTGTAGCCGTTGAACTAATGGACGTTGCCTTTTCCGTCGACAGTATTTTGGCAGCATTCGGGGTCAGTGAAGAAATTTGGGTATTATTGATTGGGGGAATGCTCGGTGTGCTCATGATGCGCGGAGTAGCTGGACTATTTCTTCGCTTGATTGATCGGATCCCAGAACTTGAAACAACAGCATATATCATTATTGCCTTTATATCTGTGAAAATGTTATTAAGTGTCTTTCATATTGAAATTGAACATACGTACTTTTTTAGTTTTATTATCTTCTCATTTGTCATTACATTCATTATTCATTTCTTCCGAAAATCTAAATAACCAGCGTACATAGAGGTTTTTTCAAAAAAGCTTCTATGGATACGAAAGAAGAGGGAACAATCATCATCGTAAATGCTAGGTATAAGTCATTGGGTGCTTCGTTTTTCCAGTAATATATCAAACTAGAACCTTATTTTCCTATGTTATAATGGGAAAATAGGGAGGAAAGTGGTATGCGGTGCATCATGATCATTGTACTCATTTTAGTATTGCTTACAACTCCATATTGGCAGTCAACGAATGCTTTAGACCAAGGAATCCTCTTAAAAGATACATCCCATCATCATTCTATTAAACTACGTTCAGATCAAATCCTTGGTAGAATGGTTTTATTACCATTGGATCATTATGATGTAAAAGAAGCCATGCACATCATTTCTAGAATCGATCAATTGCCCCCATCCTTACTAAAAAAAGTGGATAGATCTGGTATTAAGATTCAATTATTCACGGGAAAATTAACGGATCACCCGACCGTCTCTGATTTAAAAGGGCAAACACCTAGGGGATATCATAATAAACAAACGACCTGGGACCAAGTGCCTGGGATAGGGGGATCGAAATTAGTGTTAGTAAAGATTGGGTCGAGTGAAAGAGGAAAAGGGCATGGTTCGATCAATTTAGAGTTACATGAATTAGCCCATTCCATTGATCGTTATATTTACAATGATCCGTATTGGGATTTGAAGTTTTTGACGATATGGAAAAAGGAAGTTCATAAAATTTTCCCCCATGATTCCTATTTTCACAAATACCCAGAGGAATATTTTGCTGAAGTCTTTGCCATGTATTATGTTGATGAGACAGCAAGAAACGAATTAAAGAGTTTAGCACCTGAAACGTTCCATTATATTTTGACTCTACAATCCACTTAATTAGGATATGATTAGGCGATCAAGCCTATTTTTTTTATTTTATTAGAGTGGAAAAAATAGGTAAATATAGATTTCCTCCTATTGGGAAAATTGGACTCTTTTATGAAAAAAATCCCTATGTAACCTTTGTAACTAAACTGTAAATAGGCTCCAATAAGCCTATAAGATCAAGGGCTTCCATGTTTTCTCCAAAACGCTGGTGAAATTTCCCGCAATAGCCAATTCATCTTCTATGTTAGAATCAATTGCGTAAACAAAAGAACATTAGGAGGAAACCTATGAAGAAGAAAATCATTACAACTACATTAGCAGTTGCCCTAGGTTTAGGTGTCTCTCCTTCTTTACAACCTGTACAGAAGGCATCGGCACAAACGGTTCATCAGAATAATCAATCTGCTGTAGAAGCAAAAGCCGATGAATTAATTCAATTAGGGAAAAGTTTAATCGGTAAGGCAGAATATAGTACGAAAGAGTACAAGCCCACTTACCCTTACAAATTTTCATGTGCCACATTTATTATGTATATATTTGAAAAAAGCGGAGTCGATTTAGCTACCTATAACGAAAATTATATGATGAAGCAGGGGACTTATGTTCCAAGAAATCAATTGCAAAAAGGGGATCTTGTTTTCTTTGATAGTAATAAGTCTGATAATGAACCTTCCGATCATGTCGCCATGTATATTGGCGACAATAAAGTAATCCAAATGGCGGATCCAAAACAAAAAATTGTCATTACGGATATGAATAGTAAACCATATTATAAAGAAAACTATCTTACAGCTAGAAGAGTATTACCAAGCTTGCTTCCTTCCAATCCAGCAACATTAGAAGATCAGATTATTGAAGATTCGTATAATTTGAAGGACAAGGTAACAATGGGGACCGTAAATAACGAATCATCCAAAAAATTTACAGGTCCAGGTTTTGTAAACTATATTTATAAAACAAATGGAGTTCAATTAGGCACGACCAATATTAAAGAGCAAATGAAATTGGGGACAACCGTTTCACGGAGTCAGTTAAAAAAGGGAGATCTAGTTTTCTTCAATAGTGAAAAAGGTTCTAAAATCCCTTCTATTGTAGCTATTTATGCAGGGGAACAACGATTGATTATTCCTAATTCAAATGGAATTAACACAAGAGTTCTTTTGGTAGATTATTATGATCAGCATTATATTACTGCAAAGCGAGTGATCTCAAAAAAGGAAATACCGGCTAAAAAGCCAGTATTGAATACGAATAAAGCGGATCAAATCGTGAACTTTGCTTCAAATTTAATTGGAAAGGCGAAGTTTGGATATACATATAATGAGAAGGCTTTAACGTTCACAAGTGCTGGATTTACATATTATGTGTATCAAAATCATGGAATTCATTTACAATCTAAAATGGCAAGTCAACAAGCAAAAGTAGGGCAAGTCATTCAAAAGTCGAATTTGAAAAAGGGAGATCTTCTTTTTTTCTCTACGAATCATCAAGGTAAAAAAATAACTCAAACAGGTATTTATCTCGGAAACAGCCAATTTATTAGTTTATTTACGAATGGAAAAGTAGAAAAAGAAAGTCTAAATTCGACATGGGCTAAGAAAAACTACGTAACCGCAAAACGTGTTCTTTAACTAGTAGTTTTAAGATGACTAGCCACATCGTCTCATGTAGGTTTAGTCAAGGTAAGATGAAACACAGGGCCATGATAATATGTCGACCGGTCCCGCGAATTTTATCCCGTCTTAACGGGCAGTAAAACTTCCATCTCAAAATAATGTGGAAACAATGAAGATAGGTGGAGGGGAACTGCTCCTAAAGGTCTGATAAGTTCACTTACATTCAGTGGGGGATGGTGAAAATCCCCACTGAATGAGGTTTCACTTTATTTTAATTTTAAATGATTAGCAAATTCGATCATAGAGTGGCTTGACATCGGACCTTTTATAAGTAAAATAGCATTTTCATCAAGAATAGGCTCTAGTTGTTTTCCCACTCCATGAACATCATCGAAAATATGAACTTGCGCTGTCGTGCCGTCTTGCTTTGCTTGATCGGCAATATCCTTCGCTTTCTTGCCAATGGTGATGAGAGTATGGATCTTTCTCTTTGCTACCATTTTTCCAATTTCTCGATGATATTTTTTTTCATATTGGCCTAATCGATTAATATCTCCCAAGATGAGTATGATGTTTTTATCCTTTCCAATGAAATCAAGAACTTTCAATGCAGCTTCAACACTTGTAGGGTTATTCGTCCAAGTATCGTCGATGATCGTACTACCACCTAATCCTTTAGAAAACTCTAAATGTCTTGACATCGTTTGAAATGTTGCAAGACGACGGATCGCTTCTGTAGGATCCAATCCCATTTCAGTTACTGCAGCTATCGCAGCGAGTGCGTTATAAACTTGGTGTTCACCATAGCCAGGAACAAATGCATGATATGTTTTTCGATTGGAATGAAGGAGAAAATCCATCCCGTTGTTTGAAAACTGAATATTGGAGGCGCGGAAATGGGCCTTCATGTTCACTCCGAAATAAATTACTTTTCCTTGGAATGAATGTAAAGAGATTTTCTTGGTATGTTCATCATCAGCATTTAAGATCAATGTTCCGTCTTTTTTGATTCCATCGACGATTTCAGCTTTTGCTTTTATATATCCATTTAAGTTTTTACAACCATCTAAATGATGAACACCAATATTTGTGATGATTCCAATTGTCGGTTGATAAATTAAACATTGATGTTTAATATTCCCGATATTTCCCAAACCATGTTCAAATACAGCTGCCTCTGTTTGATGATCAATTCCTATTAAATACGGTAAAGATCTTCGTGGCTCATTTTTGCTACTTTCAGAGGCTTGTACTTTTCGGTCCTTACTTAAAATATGTTTGATCATATCTTTTGTCGTTGTTTTTCCACATGTCCCTGTAATCGTTGTAACAGGGATTTTAAAGAGACCTCGGTAGTATTCAATAAATTTCCAATAGGCCTGGACTAGATTTTCAACTTGGATGACCGTTGTGTTCGATAATGCCTTTTTTAACTCTTCGGTGGGCTGGTCAGATAGGACAAGAACTGGTCCCTTTTTATTAATTTCCTGCCAGTTGATGGTGTCGCTTCTATTTACAAATATCAATGTATGTCTTTTCTTTAACTCATGCCGATTATAATAGATGACATCTCTCACTTTCCACGTTTCTAATCCACAAATTAATTTTCCCTGAAGTAATTTTTGAATTTCTTTTACTAATATGGGTTGCAAACAAGTTCCTCCTTCCTATCATTATCGTATGAAATATCTACAATGAACGAATGGGTTATGAGGATGATTCCTCTTTTGCCTGACATGTATTAAGTTCGACGAGATGAATCCTCATTTTGCTTTTTTCGTATATTAACAATTCGTTTCCATAAGGACTTATTCTCTATTTTTGCGAACCCTTTAATCCCTGGAGTGGTGTTTACTTCAAAGAAAATCGGTTTACCACTGGTATCAATACCAAAATCCATTCCATACTCTCTGCAAGGAGAATGCATAGCAACCTCTTTAGCCACTAATTTTGCCGTTTTTCCTAAAGAATCCAGTATTTCATCTTTTTGAATATGATTGATAGCGGGATGTAGTGATAATAATTTGTCTATGGTTATAATTTGAGCACCTTGATGTGAATTGACAATCCCGTTTTTGATTGTGCTGGTTGTAGAGATTTTTCCATAAATTCCGCCAATGATCCAATTTCCATCCAAGTATTGAATATGAACTCGAAGGCTAAAAGGTAATTTATCTTTCGTAATACTTTCGATCCCTTCCTGAATAATATATTGTCCGCTTAATCTCCCAAATTGAATAAAAGGGTGTAAAATTTGATGGAATTCTTCTGTTGTTTCTACTATTTTATCTACCACTTTCCCATAGAGGGAGTAACCGGTGATATGAAAATGGCTATCATCCCTTTTGGATACTTTAAAAATGCCCCTTCCTTGGCCAGACGTATCATGTTTAACATAGATAAAATAATGCCGATAAAGAAAATTAATTAAATTTTCTTGACTATATAAAGTCGTTTCCGGGAGATGTTTAAGGAGAAGGGGTTGCCGCTTTAATATTTCATATTGGTTCCATTTTCCTAAACAATGCAAGAGAAACACCTCAATAAAAATTAATATTTTTTTATAATGAACAGAATGCAGGATGCTTATCGAAAAGGAGTGAAGGGAATAGAGAGAAAAATTCGACAATTTTGAAGTTTGTGTTCATAATACGGAATGAAAAAGGTAGATTAACATGAAAATCATCTATGCGCCTTTAATGATTTTCCAATAGATGGTTTTATCTTTCAGTTGAAAGAACATCGAGATATCCGGGATATAATTTCCTTCAATAATCCAAATTTTCTTTCGATCGGTGAGACCGATGTCAAAACCAATAATTTGGATATGCGGTTTACCAGCTTCTAGTTGAGTAGCAGCTAAAAGACTTATATGCTTGATTTCCGATTCAAGTTGTTCGATTTCCGCTTGTGAAATGGAATGTGTAGCGAGGGCTTCGGCCAATGGAATTAATTTTTGTGCTGCATTTGTAATAAAATAGCCTCTAGCCGCTACTTTTACAAGCTTACCTGTTACCTCCCATGATGATTCATTTTTTTGGGTGATAACCCTTATGTCTATGGGGCAGCCTTGTATAGATGTCAGGTGTAATTTTTGCTGAATAATATAATATTTTTGAGATAGATAGGTTTCTTTAATATAATGATAAGTTGCTTCAAAGCTTGGGTTCGAAAATTTTCTTCTTTCGAAATGAATCTCATAATTTCTTTGATCTTTTCTCGTAATTTCTATAATTCCCTTCCCATGTTGACCAACACAAGGTTTGATAATAATTTGATGAAACTCTTTTAAAAATTCTTTCATTGTTTCTTTTGTCAATAGATCTGTTTTTGGAATATAGGGTGCAAGGGATTGATTAGTTGATAAGGTGTGATATTGGCTCCATTTGCTAATGGGAAAGTGGAGGATTGAGTCAGAAATCCAAATGTGATCATTTGAGTCTACAATTATTTCAATCACGATCGTATTACATTTCGAAAAGGCTTTGCCAAGTTTAGTGGCTACTTGAATGACCAATTCATTCATTTGTTGAAGGACCTTTTGAGAGATGGGATCATTGTGATGATTCTTCTTAGTTTTGAACAAGTAGTTCCATTTCGTTTCAGGTGTATTTCGATGGACCGTCATATAATAATGGTGAGGAGATTTTCCAAATGTCTGACAAGAAGAACTTGGTTGGATAATGTAGTATTTTTGTTTCAGTTTATTTTGTATTAAATATTGATAAAGTAGTTCCTTATTACGTACCATTGTATCATCATGAGGGGCAATAATTTGAAAATGATCTTTCACAGCATGGATCGTGATATCCCCTTTACCAAAAGCCGGTTTTAAAGTCACTGACGTATATTTTTGTAGACAAGAAAACAATGAACTTTTAGAAAATAGGTTTGTTTCAACAAGATGGTGGCAAATATATGGATCAGAACTTAATATTTGATATTGATTCATCCGTCCTCTACTGACTTTCAATTTTGAAACACTTTCCTTTCATGGAAGTATAGAATAAAACAGGGAATGATTAGGATGAAATGGTTTCGAAATGTCATTTTCTATTTTCACTCTCGTAATTTCTTGGCTAAATCGATGATAGGCGTTAAATACATATCCCCTTTTACAAGGATGATCGTGTTTTCATCAGTGATTTTCCTTAGAAGGTGGTAGACGAGAATGGTGTTGTTAAATGGATGGACTTCTACTGTTCGTCCATTTTTTAGGACGATGTCCGCCATTCTTCGTGCACGTTCTCCAATCGTGATGAGGACATCCATTTCATATTGAGAAATCATCTCTCCAGCTTGATCGTGAATAATATGTTCCCATGGTCCGAGATCCGTCATTCCCCCTATTATGGCGATTTTTTTCATTCCTTCTCCAATCGCCATTAACACGTTTAAGGCGGCTTCCAAGGAGGTTGAGGTCATACTCCATGTGTCATCAATTATCATAGCACCATTTAATCCGTGAAAAACTTGTAGCTGCCTATTGAAATTTTTGTATGATTTTAAGCGTTCTGCTGCTACAAAAGGGTGAATTCCTATTTCATGGGCCGCTGCAATGGCAGCCAATGCATTATAAATTTGATGTTCTCCCAGTCCTGGTACGAAAATAGGTTGAGATTTATTTTGGAAAACAAGTGTAAATCGCATGCCTTCTGGAATATATTGAATACTCTCCGCTCGATAATGACAAGAAGAATCTTTTCCAACTTTTATAATTCGTCCTTCAAAATCGTTGAATTCTGTCGTTTGTGAATTTTTATCCTCTGAATTGATAATTAACACACCGGTTGAGTCGATTATTTTAGCCATATTCGTTTTCTCTTGAATATATTCCTCAGGAGACTTGCAATAATTAAGATGGTGTACTCCTATGTTTGTGATAATTCCTATTGTTGGTCTGAAGTATTTTCCAGCCCTTAAAATATCTCCAGGGGCACCTACGGCTGTTTCGAAAACAGCTGCTTCTGTATCATCATCTATACTAAGTAGATATTGAAAATTTGCTGTCCGTGAATTTCCAGTACTTTTTGTTGCAATCACGTTTTTGTCTATCGAGAGAATGTGTTTGATCATCTCTTTCGTTGTTGTTTTTCCCGAAGTTCCGGTAACTGTGATCACAGGGATTTGAAATAAACAGCGATAATAATGAACAAATTTCCAAAAAGCCTCATCTGTATTTTGAACTTTAATGATTGTGATCTGTTCTACATACTCCTGTTTGCGAACATTCTTTTCAGTAACAATAACGATTGGAAAATATGGTTTTAGACACTCCCAATTGGTCATATTTTTATTTAAAAACAACATTGTATGTTGCTTTTTCACTTGTTTTAGACGGTAGGCGCCGTGATAAATAATAAAGTCATCTGACCCTTGAATTAATTCACCGGCGAAAATAGTTCTAATTTGCCTTACCGTTAGGGGGTTCATTATGACCTTCGCACTCCTTTCGCAATATTATTGTATGCTTGTTTACAATCATTGATTGTTCATCTACCTATAGGCCAAATTCAAAATAGGGATATCCATTATAAAGAGATCGATTCGATTTCGGAAAGACCATGATAGATAACCATACAAAAACAACTCCTTTTCATACACATATAACGAGATAATACTATCCAAGTTTATTTTTTGAGGAGTGGACCTTTTGAAAACGATTATATTTATAGGCACTAATAAATCGGGATCAAGTAGAGAGGCTGTAAAGGCAGCAGAGAAAATGGGTTATTTTACCGTTGTGTTTACAAATAGAGAAAAACAAATGGAACAAAGGGTAGAATATCCTGATGTTCATGAAATGATATTTATTGAATCGAAAGATCTTTCTAAATTTAGGGCGGAAATTAAAAAGTTGCTCATAAGGGGGATAGAAATTGAGGCTATTGTTAGTTTTGTAGATTCATATGTCTATATGGCAATGATTTTATGTAATGAATTTTGCAAAAAAGCTACTTATCATGAAGCGATTAAAATAATGGAAAATAAGGAACAGACAAGATCGTTTTTAAAAGATCAGTCCTATACCCCAAATTTCTTCATCATAAAAAAGGGAGAATCCGTAAATGTTGATTTCATTACTTCACAATTTGAGTTCCCCCTCATTATTAAATCACCAAAATCGACAGGATCTAAAGACGTTCTATTTGCAGAAAAAATGGAACAATTGCAAAAACATATTGTAAAACTACAAGAAAAAAATCCTAACGAATCGCTTGTGATTGAGGAGTATATTGATGGCAATCAATATTTAGTTGAGGCCATTGTTTATCAAAATAAAGTCCACATCATAGCGATCATTGAACAAGAAATTACGAAGAATAAAAGGTTTATTGTAACAGGGTATGGTATACATGCAAAACCTCCGTACTATCTCAAAGTGGGAATTGAAACGGTTCTTCATTCTATTATTTCACAATTTGGCATTCAGAATGGAGCCTTGCATTTGGAGCTTCGTTATACGAAAAGTGGATGGAAGCTGATCGAAATTAATCCAAGGATTTCAGGTGGAGCGATGAATAAAATGATTCAATCGGCATTTGGGATAAATTTAGTAAGGGAAACGCTTCAGCTATATTTGGGAAACAAACCTTCACTCATTCCCCAATACAATCAATATGTATTTACTCAGTATCTAATTGTGTCGAGAAAGGGAATGCTAGAAAAAGTGACAGGTAGAGCGAGGGCAAGGAGATCACCTGGTGTAGTTGAGGTTTATGTGAAACCAAAAAGAGGAAGCAAATTATCTCCCCCTTTATCAATGGGGCATCGCTATGCCTACGTGATTGCGGTGGGGGATAGTATGGGAGAAGCTAAGAAAAATGCTAAAACAGCTGCAAAAGAAATTGAGTTTCATTTAGCGCCTGCGCAAGAAATAGAAATTACCATTACAGCGGACCAAGAGCGATCTATAAATACACAGGAAGCGGAGCCTATCAAACAAACCAATCAGGAAGAGGGATAATGTTCTCTAATGAAACATCTCAAAAACCAAACGCTTATATAATGGAAAACCTTAATTCATTTGGTTCAAAGAGTATTGTTGATATAATGAAAATTTGGCGTTCTTATTCTATCTAAACATAATGATACCCGAATTATCTATTCATTTTGAGTTGAAGGATTATTCGGTTTTTTTATTGGTAACAAATTGTTGGTGTTTTATCCCCACATAACGGAAAGTATAACCTCCACCTCAAAATGATTTGGAAACAAAGAAGATAGATGGAGGATTACTGCCCTTCTAACATTCAGTGGGGGATGAAGAACCCCCACTGAATGAAGTTTCACTTTATGTGGAGTGATAAGTTTGATCTAAAAATTTGACAGTTTCAAACATATTCGTTTTACTCGCACCTTTGATTAAAATCGTGTCTCCTTCCTGAATGATTTTAGTTAGTGTTTCATGTAAAAGATCTTTATTCGTAAAATGATATACAGATTCAGGAGGGAATCCTTTTTTCTTGGCATGGTCTCCGATCTCATCCGTTCGGAAACCATATGTGATTAAGACATCCAATTTTGCTTCACATACATAATCTCCAACTTTTCGATACTCTTCCTCGCGTAAATCTCCTAGTTCACGCATTTGTCCGATAATGGCAATTTTTCGATTTTTTCCGATATTCGTCAGAACATCGATAGCTGCGTGAACTCCTTGGGGATGGGAATGAACCGTATCATCAATTACGGTAATATTGTCGCGACAATGATATAAAGTTAATCTTCTTGGTGGTTTCTTAAAAAGTAGACCTGCTTTTATTTCCATTGGTGATACTCCTAATTGATCGGCAACAGCAATAGCATTTAGGGCATTATACACATGATGTTCACCAAGAATAGGGATAAACATCGTCATTTCTTGGCCTTGGAGTTTGATCTTGAAGCACATCCCATTGTCTTCATATTGAACATCATACCCTTTATAATGGGCATCTGAATGGATTCCAACTGTAAGTATTTTCCCTTTAAATGTATCGATTTCTAAGTAGGTGGAGTTTGGATCATCGTTGTTCAAGACTAGAAGACCTTCTTGGTTCATCCCATGAATTAATTCAGATTTTGCTTTCGCTACTTGTTTAATATCCCCATCGAAGTTTCCAACGTGGGCAAGTCCCACATTTGTGACAATACTAATATTGGGTTGAATGATACTACAATGTTCCAGGATAACTCCAGGGTAGGCCATGCCATACTCTAGTACAATAGCTTCATGTTTCGCATTGATTTCTGCCGCATGTTTTTTCGTATGTTCGGTTGTATTCCAATAATCTTTTGACTCAAATGTGTTCCACTTTTTTGATAAAATTGAGGCAAGAAAGGCTTTTGTCGTAGTTTTTCCAGCACTACCTGTCACGGCGATAATAGGGACATCCCCTTTTTCTTCAAGATGACATTTTTTCACGGCTTGAATCTTTTCATTTAACGCCTTTTGATTTTTGGCAAGATAGATGGCATATTTAATCGTATGAATGACGACGTCTAATTCTAAATAAAAAGCAGGGGGACAACCTGGTCGCCAATTTACTTCATAGATCCAAATTTTTAAATTCTCATCTAATCCAACATCTACTCCAATCTCATCTATGACTTCACCATAATGAATCATTTGAAGCTCATCAAGATGCTTCGCTAAGGAAAGGGAAAAGAACTCAAGTGTTCTTCTGATATTAAACGCTTCTTCCTTAAATTCTTGTTGCAAAAAAGGATCTAAATAGTTAGTAAATCCACCATTGTTAATATTGGCAATAATAGACCCAGGAGGTGCAACTCGTGGATATATAGTGGTAATCACCCATTCGCCTTTTCCATTCTTTTGAATGTGTAATCGAAAATCGAAAACCTGACCAGATCGAGTAACGGATTGTATATAAGGCTGGAGGATATGAGTTCCCTTCGAAAGGGTTGAGTCGATTAACTCTCTTAATTGCTGCTTAGAATAATTGCTTCGATTTGAATTCATTACAACTTCAAAGACATCCTCTTTTTTGTTGATAAAAAGGATCCCTCTCCCTTTCCTCCCATCAATTGGTTTTAATACTACTTTTTGAAAAGCAACAATAAATTTAAAAAAATCATCTGAAGTCTTAATGATTTCTGAAGGAATCAGGTGATTGGAGAATTTCTTTGCCTCTTTAAGCCGGTTATGAACGCCCCATTTATTTCCAATAGAGTGAGTAGTAAACGGGATTTCCGCTTTTAATTTTTTTATAATCCTATTAGACTGAGCTAATTTCTCAGGACTTCCAGCATTGTAAATCACATCAGGAAAAGGGGTGATTCGTTCAACCCATGAACCATTTTCATAAACTTGCCCTTTTATCGTCCGGTTAACAAAATTCACCTTACCAGGAGAAAAGTAAACAAGCCTAGCACCTTCCGCTTGAGCAACAGCTGCATAAGCATAGGACTTTATGACAGTTCGGGGATCTAACCGATGATGTAACATTCCTATAAGTGTCATATGAAATCTCCTCTTTTTCTTATCGACAATCTAATATTATTACATTCAAATGATTTGGTTTTTGATACGGACATATGTTCAGTTTGCCGAATATATGAAAAGTTGGGTTTAAATCGTACAGACAATACGAAACTGGAGCTTTTCCAATATGTAAGGTAAAATTAGATAAGGTAAATCCATCAAGATGAAATGGACTGTAGAAAGGTGAGAATTGATGAGTCAAAATGAAAGAGTGTATTTAAATTTATGTGAATATGTGCTAAAACATGGGACAAAAAAGGAGGATCGGACTGGAACTGGCACCATTTCATGTTTTGGTTACCAAATGCGTTTTAATCTCCAAGAAGGGTTCCCTTTATTAACAACGAAACGAATTCCATTTCGACTCATTGCAAGTGAGCTATTATGGTTTATAAAAGGAGATACTAATATCCGCTTCCTTCTGCAACATAATAATAATATTTGGAATGAATGGGCATTCGAAAATTGGGTTGAAAGTGATCAATACGATGGGCCGAATATGGATGATTTCGGAAGGCGTTCTTTGGAAGATCCAGAATTTAAAAAGCTGTACGATAATGAAATGGAACAGTTTAAAAAACGTATTTTAGAAGAGGATGATTTTGCGAAGGAATTTGGAGAATTAGGGAATGTATATGGAAAACAATGGCGTTCATGGAAAACGACTAAGGGAGAGACGATTGATCAATTATCAGATGTGATTGAAACAATCAAAACCAATCCCTCATCTAGAAGATTAATTGTTACGGCTTGGAATCCAGAAGATATTCCTTCTATGGCTTTGCCTCCTTGCCATAGTTTATTTCAATTTTATGTTTCTGATGGCAAATTATCTTGCCAGCTCTATCAGCGCAGTGCAGATATCTTCTTAGGGATTCCATTTAATATTGCCGGTTATTCATTGTTAACTCATTTAATCGCTCATGAATGTGGATTAGAGGTAGGAGAATTTATTCATACTTTAGGGGATGCACATATTTATATGAATCATATTGATCAAATCAAAACACAATTAAGTCGCCAACCAAAAACATTGCCAACTTTATGGCTAAATGAAGAGGTTTCGTCCGTGTTTGATTTTGAAATGAAGGACATGAAAATCGATGGATATGAACCACATCCGACAATAAAAGCACCAGTAGCGGTTTAATTACAACACCCTATTTTGTCACGAGAGTTGAAATGGGTTTAGAAGCAATGAGAGAATGACCATTTACATAGAAAAAAAGGAGGTTTTCATTTTATGACGATTTCATTTATTTGGGCTATGGATAACGAAGGAAGCATTGGGAAAAATAATACACTTCCATGGAGATTACCCGAAGACTTAAAATTCTTTAAAGAAACAACGTTGGGCCATCCGATCGTGATGGGAAGAAAAACATTTGAATCGATTGGAAAACCATTACCCGGAAGAGAAAATATTATCTTAACAAGAGATCAAAACTATCAACAACCAGGATGCACCGTACTCCATTCAGTAGAGGATGTTATAAAGCTCTCCACCAAAACCAAAGAGCTTTTTATTACAGGTGGTGCAGAAGTATTCGGATTATTTCTCCCATATGTAGACCGCCTATACGTAACGAAAATAAACGAAACATTTGGGGGGGACACATTTTTCCCAACAATCAATTGGAACGAATGGACACTCACTTCCACACGAAAAGGGCCAAAAAACGAAAAAAACCCCTACGACTACCAGTTTGAAGTATATGAACGGAAAGAAATCGAATAGTGAGAAAGGGAAATATGGGGAAGGCCCCCTTGTTTCCCTAATTCCATCAATCTAACACCCCTTTTCCTCCAATCTCCAATCAAGTCCATAATCAATCCTTCACTTTCACATAAGTTTTTATTTTGAACATTTCTTATCTGTAAAATTTGAATATTAAAAAAAGTGGGGTTTCAAATTAATTTGAAAAATGACAATTTTCTGCATATTTAGTCCTAATATATTACGATAAATAAATACAACCGGACGTTTTAACTTTTTTTATTCACAAATTTTTACTAAATAATCTGGTGGTATAGGTAATTTTCATTATTTTTCCAACCATCCTTACTTACCATTGACCCTCTATTATCTAACTTATTATAATTATAGTAAATATTGGAAAGGAAGTGGAAGAAATGTCAGGAATCATTCGTGTAACACCAGCGGAACTTCGTGATATGGCAACAAGATATAATAATGAAAGTGGTCAAGTAGAAGAATTAGTAGGTCGTCTAGACACAATGAAAGGTCAATTAAAAGAAATGTGGGAAGGTGCTTCTAGCGATGCTTTTATTGGACAGTATGAAGAGTTAAGACCTTCCTTTGTAGAGATGGCTAATTTGCTTGATAGTATTTCAAGACAGCTTAATGACTCTGCAAATATTCTTGAGGATACTGATGCACAAATTGCAAGCCAAATTCGTGGCTAACCTAGTCTAAACAATTGAATGTAGTTGGAAAGGAGCGCTAATTCTAGCAGGAATGATGGCGCTTTTTCCATTCCAGAGGTGAAAAAAATGTATATCGAAATCACCATTGATTTAAAACATTACACAGGGGATATGTTTGACATTCGTCTATCAAACTATCATTCCGTTAAAAAAGTCATCGATATTGTTTGGCAAGCCAAGCGAATCACACTTCCAAATCGAGAGGGCAATTGGGTTCGTGTTGCAAATAAACACACTGTTTTTTCAGGAAACGATAGATTGATTGACTGTGGGATTACGACAGGAGATCGTTTGGAAATTCTATGAAGGAGCTTATTAGAATGTCAGAAAAGAGTCCGTCCTATTTAGAACAAAAATTGAAGGCTATCATAACGAAAGAAAACGGATATACCTTCACTTTTCATAAAGAAAAAATCAAACTCCATGATGCAATCGAAATAGATTTAATAAATGAGATGGATCGATCCTTTCAAAAAGACATCGTGATGACGGATGATGATTTAAAAATCATTATCTATCCACCTTCAAGTTACGAAGCTTTTCCATCCATCTATGAAAAAGATGAACGCAGTAAATGGTTGCTGGCCTTCCAACTTGTGAAAAAAGTGAAAAATCATCAGCTTGCTAGGCTGCATCTCGTTGTATGTCCTGACAATATAGTTTTTGATCGTAGTTTAGAGCCTTCCTTTCTACATTATGGTGTAAAAGAGAGCCTTCCACCTTATGAAAAAGACGAAGAAAAGCTTTTTCAAGAAACGAAGGCGACGGTAGCTGCCATTGTTGAAGGAAAGCACTTATTTGAAGAGTACTATTATTTTTATAAAAGTTTGGAATTTTCTTCACTCGCTAAAGAGCTTATGTCAAAAGAGAATTTCGATATGTTGGAGGAATTTATTCGAGAGGAAATCATCCGATTAGAAAAAAAAGACAAGACATTTATACATATTCCAGAAAAAAAGTGGAAAGTCCACCGCTATGTTACAGCAGGCTTATTCATTTGTTTCATCCCCGCTTTCATCTATACATTATATTCAGTTTTTTTCCAGATGCCTAAACAACAAGCATATGTGGAAAGCAATGAACACTTTCTTAATCGAGAATATAGTGAGGTTGTTAATACATTAGCTCGCTATGATGTAGAAGGAATGCCGGACGTAGTGAAATATTCATTAGCGACTTCGTATGTTGCTAATGAATCATTGACTGAAAAACAGAAAGAAAGAGTTCAAAGTAGGATTACCCTACATTCAGATCCTAAATATTACGAATATTGGATTTATCTAGGACGCGGTGAAAATGAAGAAGCTCTAGAGATTGCTCGGTTTTTAGAGGACCGGGATTTAATTATGCTTGGACTGATCAATTACCGAGAAGAAATTAAAACAAATGATGACTTGAAAAGTGAAGAACGACAACAAAAGCTAGATGAAATTCAAAACGAACTTGATGAGTATATAAAAGAGAAAGAACAGCAAGAAAAAGAAGAACAACAAAAAGCGGAGCGTGAAAAGGAAAAACAACGAGAAAAAGCGATTCAACAGAAACAGCTAGAATCCCAACAAGAAACAAAGAAAGGGGATCCGGCTGCAGAGGGAAAAACAACAGATCAGGTGACAACACCTAATGAAACAAAAGAAGTTGAATCAAAGCCAGATGAGGATCAAGCACCTTAGGAGGTGATTATTTGAGTTTTCTTTGGGTTTTCTATGATGATTATTATCAACAAATATCGATAGATCCAAAATTTAATCGTTCAATCACAATGGGTCCAGAATGGAATCACCATGTTACGATTGGAACTTTCCCTTTTACACAGGGGGTCCTTTCTCTTACATATGATGAGAAAGGAATGAACCTAAATGTTTATCAAAACGAACGGTTGATCGGAACATTATCAGATGGGAACACAATCCTAATTAAAGATGGGACACAAACTTTATCATTGTTACGCACAAAATCACCTACAAAAGTCCATAAATATTTTATTGGAAATCATCATGAGTTGTACTTTTCTAGGGATGACAAAAAAGCGAATGTTGTTCGAAAAGATCAAACAACATTTTCTGAATGTAGGGGAGAATTTAGTTTAACAAGGGTAGGAAAAACTTGGATGGTTTCAGCAGAAAAAAATGACCTTTATTTGAACGGACAAAAGGTAACTGGGAAAACTCCCGTTGAAATGGGAGACTTTCTCTTATCCCCATTTATGCTTATTTGCCTTCTTGAAGAAGATATCTTGCAAATCACAAGTTGGGAAGAGTTTAAGACAGCATTGCCTTTAATTGAGCAACCACAATCTGAAATGAAAAAGAAATATCCGGTGTACCGTCGCACACCGCGAATGATTTACGAACTTCCAGATGATAAGGTGAATCTGTCCTTCCCATCACAAGAAGGAGATGATCATAACCGTGGTCTATGGCTAACTATTTTACCCCCGCTAGTTATGCTTTTAGTCATTGGAATCGTTGCCTTAATTCGACCGCGGGGAATCTTTATTATTGTTTCAATCGTGATGTTTGCTATGACGTTAGTTACATCGACTGCTTATTATTTCAAAGAAAGAGGAAATCGAAAAAGACGGCTTGCTAAGAGACGAAGAGTTTATACTCGTTATTTAGAAGATAAACGGTATGAGCTTAAAGAACTTGCTGAAAAGCAAAAACAAGTGCTTACCTATCATTTCCCATCTTTCATAAGATTGAAATATTTAACTGAACAGGTATCTGATCGAATTTGGGAAAGAACGCTTAGCAGTAACGACTTTCTCGAACTTAGGATCGGGACAGGAACAGTGCCATCCACCTATGAGATTTCCATTAATAGCGGGGATATGGCCAATCGCGAAATTGATGATTTAATCGAACAGTTGCAAGTGATGGAGAAAGTGTATAAAGAGATTAATCATACACCCATCACCGTCAATCTTGCACATGGATCAATCGGATTGATTGGAAAAAAATCAGCTGTGAAAAATGAAATTCATCAGCTAGTTGGCCAGCTTGCCTTTTTTCATAGTTATCATGACCTTCGTTTTGTGTTCATTTTTGAAGAAAAAGAATACAACGAATGGGAATGGATGAAGTGGTTGCCACATTTTCAGCTTCCACACGTCTTTAGTAAAGGATTTATCTATAATGAGCAAACGAGAGATCAGCTTTTAACATCTATTTATGAGGTTATCCGAGAACGGGATTTAGATGAAAACAAAGGGAAAAAGCGATTTTCTCCTCAAATTGTTTTTATTGTGTCAAATCAAAAGCTCATATCTGAACATATCATACTAGAATATTTGGAAGGCGATGATCCACATTTGGGGATTTCGGCTATTTTTGCTTCGGAGACAAAAGAAAATCTTACGGAACATATCAATACACTTGTCAGATATATTAATGAACATGTTGGGGATATTCTGATCAAAAATAAAAAAGCGGTGCAAATCCCGTTTAACATTGACCCACATCAAAGAGACGACAATGAATCTTTTGCACGTATGCTAAGGACTCTTGATCATCAAACTGGCATGACAAACTCGATCCCTACGAAAGTATCATTTTTAGAGATGCTTCAGGCGAAGGATGTACAAGATATCGGGATTCAAGAAAATTGGTTGACAAGAGAGTCAGCAAAATCATTAGCAGTTCCGATTGGATTAAAAGGGAGAGAAGACGTTGTCGAATTAAATCTTCATGAAAAAGCACATGGACCCCATGGCCTGTTAGCGGGAACGACCGGATCAGGGAAGAGTGAGTTTTTGCAAACCTATATTTTATCGTTAGCAGTCCATTTTCATCCACATGAAGTTGCGTTTCTGTTAATCGACTATAAAGGGGGAGGAATGGCACAGCCATTTAAAAATATGCCTCATTTACTAGGGACGATTACGAACATCGAGGGCAGTAGCAACTTTAGTGAAAGAGCTCTAGCTTCTATCAAAAGTGAATTAAAGAGACGACAGCGTTTGTTTGATCAATATGAGGTAAACCATATCAATGATTACACAGATTTATATAAAACAAATGTTGCGAAAGAACCGCTACCACATCTATTTTTAATTTCTGATGAATTTGCAGAATTAAAGAGTGAAGAGCCTGAATTCATTAAGGAACTTGTCAGTGCTGCTCGGATTGGACGAAGCCTAGGTGTTCATTTAATTTTGGCGACTCAAAAGCCGGGCGGTGTAATCGATAATCAAATATGGAGTAACGCACGATTTAAAGTAGCGTTAAAGGTTCAGGATGCTAGCGATAGTAAAGAGATTTTAAAAAACGCGGATGCCGCATCGATTACAATTACAGGTCGGGGCTACCTACAGGTTGGAAATAATGAAATATACGAGCTATTTCAATCGGCCTGGAGTGGAGCGCCTTATCTTGAAGATACATTCGATGCAGAAGATGAAATTTCCTTTGTGACAGATCTGGGTCTTATCCCGTTATCTGAAGTTTCGTCAAGGAAAAATAAAAAGAGAGATGTCAAAACGGAAATTCATGCAATTGTTGATCAAATTGAAAAGGTTCAACATGATTTAAAAATTGAAAAGTTGAAAAGTCCTTGGTTACCGCCATTACCCGAAAAGTTATCCCGTTTTGACTATATGTCTGAAACAAAGGGAAAATTTTATATAGGATTAACGGATGAACCCGAAAAGCAAAATCAATCCCCATACAGCTATCATCTGATTGAGGATGGAAATATTGGAATTTTTGGATCATCGGGTTATGGGAAGTCTTTTACCGTTATGAATCTATTATTAAACTTTTCATCAAAATATAGTCCAAAGGAAATGTACTTTTATCTGTTTGATTTTGGCAATGGTGCGTTATTGCCATTAAAGCAATTGCCACAAACAGCTGACTATTTTCGAATGGATGAAGAACGAAAGATAGAAAAGTTTTTCCGTTTTATGAAAGATGAAATGAATCATCGAAAAGACCTTTTACAAAATAAAGAGGTCAGCAACATTAAAATGTATAATTCCATAAGTAATGATCAACTACCAATAATCTTTATTACAATTGATAATTTTGATCTTGCTAAGGAAGAACTAGAAAATGTGGAATTGCAGTTTACACAATTTGTTCGTGATGGTCCATCATTAGGCATTTACGTAATTCTTACAGCCACAAGAATTAATGCAGTCCGTCAATCACTTATGAACAACTTAAAAACCAAAATTGTCCATTACTTAATGGATCATACAGAAGCATATTCAATCATTGGAAAACCTCCATTTGCATTAGAGGCGATCCCGGGTCGCGCAATAATAAAAAAGGAAACCGCCTATTTTGCCCAAATGTTTTTACCTGCCGAGGGAAAAGATGATTTGGAAGTGTTTGAGCATATGAAACAGACTATTCAAATCCTGAAGGAAAAATATCATGATGTTGAGCAGCCTCGACCAATCCCAATGCTTGCATCCAAATTAACGTTTGAAGGATTTCATAAGGAATATATGATTCGAAAGCAAAATGGCATTGTACCAATTGGTCTTGATGAAGAATTTGTTCAACCTGTCAATTTAGATTTTATGACAAATAAACATTGTCTCATTTTCGGACAATCGCAAAAAGGGAAAACAAATGTATTAAAAATTATTTTAACCACTATATTGCAGCAAAAAGTAGAGATTGGTGTGTTTGATTCGATCAATCGTGGTCTAGCCGATTTCGCTACTGAAAAGAAAGTATCCTACTTAGAACAAAGAGATCAAATTATCGATTGGCTAGATCGAATTGAAAAGGTTTTACAAGAAAGAGAACAAGATTATTTGAAGGCTATCCGTGAAGGTACTGTCAACTATCTGTCTTTTTCTTCGATATTTCTTGTAATTGATGGTTTTTCGAGATTTCAACAAACGATTAACGCAAGTCTTCAGGAAAGGCTAGCTCAATTTATGAAAAACTACAGCCATTTAGGATTTATGCTCGTTGTTTCTGGTAACCATAGCGAGTTTTCAAAAGGCTATGATTCTTTTACGACTGAAATCAAACAAATTCGTCAAGCCATCATCCTAATGAAAAAGTCGGAACAAAATCTTATTACTTTTCCATTTAATAGAAAGGAAACAGATATTACCCCTGGCTTTGGGTATTATGTTGAAAATGGAAAGGAAACGAAAATTCAAATCCCACTTTGTGAGATTGAAAGGGAGATCCTTATATGACAGAACAACGGAAACAACTGATTAAAGTCATCTGTGCAGTGGTTCTGATCTTGGCATTTCCTATACTATTTTTTAAATACATTGGCGATAACCCGATGAAAGTAAAAGAAAATGCGACAAGAACTATTGCTGTAGTAAATGAAGATTTGGGAGTGGAAAACGAAGAGAATACTTTAAATTTTGGAGATGAGATTCCAGCTCTTTTAAATGAGGATTCAAATTATAAATGGACTGTACTTAGCCGTAGCGCTGCAGAAAATGGTCTTAAAAACATCAAATATGATGCGATCATCTATATCCCCTCTAAATTCACTGAGAATATTTTAACTTATGAGGAAGTGGCACCGAAAAAAGCTACCCTTCAATATGTTGTTCAAGATCAGTTGAATGCCGTTAATAAGGAAAAAGTGATAGGGGAACTAGAGGAAGCATCTAATAAGGTAAATAAGAATATGTCTTCTCTTTATTGGAGTTATATTTCCCAAGAAGTTAAGAATGTGCGGGATCAATTTGATAAAATTTTGGAAAAAGAAAAAGCTTTTCAAAATGCCATGTTTTCCTTTTACAGTCCAAATTCCAAAAAACTTTCTGATGAGATAAAAAATCAAAAGCAATTGTTAGAATCGATTCAATCAAGTATGAAGCTTGCTGAGGAAGGCTCATTAAAACAAAATACGGATGTAGAAGAGGTTGCACAAAGTCTTGAAAATTTTGTGCAGTATGTTGAAGCTTATAAATTGTATCAACAAAATCAAAAGGACATGTTAAAAAAGGTTCAAGGTGAAAGCTCAAAAATAATAGAAAATGGGTTAATTTCTATGGAAACTTTTATGGATAAAACCTACAATCAGCAGCTCAAACCTATTTCTGAAAATCTTACTGGGATTCAAGGGAAGATTGAGGATAGCTATCAATTCCTAAGTGACTTAAACGAAGCACGTATGGATCGAGTAGATCACCAAAGGAAAGCTTTATCCACTTTTCATAGTGAATTGCTTGATCGCTACCAGCAACAATACGAGCGAGATGAGCTTAATGGATTAGAGCAAGTGATGCTTCCGTTACGAAAGGAATTAATAAATGGCTATCATAATGAAAATAGCGAAGGAGCGAGTGAGACTTCAGAACCGGAGCAACCGGATGATGGAGAGAATCTAAGTCCTACTACCATGAAAGAACAACAGGAAGAAAAGACGGTTCATAATCAACAAATATATCAAACTGCAGAAGTAAATATCATCATTAGCAAAATAAAACAACTCGAAAACACAATCCTCGCTTCCGAACAATTATCAGAGGAACGAAAAAAGAAACTTCAACTTGTTTTTAACGGAGGAGTAACAAACTTAGATACAGATAAGCTTTTGCATTATTATTCTTACTTATCTCGATATTCATCCATCATTCATAAGATGGGGAGTACAGAAAATGCTAGTAAAAAATCAGTCCTGGCAGATAAAGAATTGAATGAAAACGTTAAAAATATCCTCATGATACAGGAGGAAGAACAACAAGCCTGGAATAAACTGAAAACAGGGCTTGAAGGTACCGAAGGAGATATGAAGGAATTTCAAATAGCCGTAAATCAATTTTTAGAGGAGTACACCAGTTATGTAGAAGAAGAACAAGGATCAGTGGTCAAAGAACTGGATGCGATTCAAGTAAATCTAGGGAAAATGTCAGAATTAATAGAAACTCCTTTTGAAAATAAAAATGAGGGAACATCTACCGGTCAATCTATAAACGGTAGGATGTTACTTTCATTACAAAAAAGTCTTGGACATGAACTACAAGGAATGAATCAGTTAATGGGATCACTCGGCGATCGGCAGACAAATATTGTTGTCTATACGAACAGACTTCAACAAAAGGTAAATGGAGTTCAAGAGAAAGCCGACAACTTAAACCAAAAATGGGCCAAAAATGTAACCTCGACTCAAATGATCCAAAAGGATGTATATAATCTGCTAGGAAATACGTTTATTGATGGGCAAAACAACGGCTATATCTATGATTATCTTTCAAATCCACTTGAGATTAGTGGGGAAGTTCCAAAGGAAAAAAATAAAACCGTTCCTCCAGTCGTGATATTAGTGATCATTTTGATTAGTAGTCTACTAATTGGATATTTAAGTCATTATTTTCGAGGAGCCCCACTTCTTGTTAAAGGTGCGCTGTTTAGTCTTCTAAATTTAATTGTTGGGCTCATGATTAGTTTGTTTGGTTTGACTATTTATTCATTAGCGGATGATCGGGCCATTCAATGGACGATTTTCACGATTCTATTATTAGTTGCTAGTTCAACATTGGTCCGTGTCTCATTCTATTTTGGTTCTTTAATTGGGTGGTTCGTCAGTGTAGGGGTTATGATCTTTTTTATTACGCCTCTGCTTGATTTAACGATTCCTAATTTCAATTATGAGGATCCGATATCGAAAGTTTATATGTCGATTCAGTATGAGTTGAGCACACTTTTCGGTCCAGCAGTATTGATTTTAGGTGGTTTGATCGTGATTCTTACGATGATTCCAATCATCGGGCATACCCTTCTTTCAAACACACAAGAGGAAAGTAAGAATGTCCATGAGGGATAATAAGTTCATAAAGAGGGCCGTTTTCCTTATGGCCCTCCTTACCTTCATACCGTATAGTGTGAGTTTTGCCAATATTGATATTGAAGAATTAGAGCCGAATGTGTATGAAAAAGGAAAAGTAAACCCCAATACCGATTACTTACATGAAAAATCATTATATGAACTTAAACAACCAATCCCAGAAGAGCAAAAAGGACTGACATTTGAAAAGGAAGACAATCCTAATGAAAAGATTAAAAAGAAGTTATTTCAAGACCAGACAAACGAGAACAATACGATCGCTGCAAAAGCTGAACAATGGAAACTGTTTGGAGACGAGAAGATGGAGTCTTATCAAACAAGGAAGTATGATTCATCAAAAGAAACGAAAGAAAATACTCACCTAGTCATGCTTTACATCGTTTGTATTATGATTGGCATCGTGTTGATCTTCTTATTGTTGATCTTTAAAGGAAAACAGCGAACTTCCTCTTAAATACCATCATATTAAGGTTTAGAAACTAGGAATATAAAAGTCTCTCTTTTATAATAATCATCCTAAAAGGGGAAAGGTGTGAGATAAATGCCTTCAATTGGTAGTTTAATGGAAAGGTTAAGAAGAAAAAAAGAGGAGCTTAATCGACTAAAAAAATGCCGAGAAGAATTGAAAGTGACTCAACAGTCTTTTACAAATAATAAGAATCTCTGTTTACTACCTGAATTATCTTCACAAACATGGCTAGGAAATTGGGCGGATGGATTTGATGATATTCGTGAAAGTGGAATCCTAGAAAGCTACCAAGAAATTGAAACCAAACAGTTTAAAGTTGTGTATAAAGAAATTGCAAAAAAAATAGAGGAAATCGAAAAGGAAATCGAAGAACTTGAAGCACAAATTGAAGCCCTTATGGCAATGTAAAAAAGTTAGTCAGTTTTGAAAAGAAGAGAGAAGAAAAAAGCAAAAGGAGTGGGGAAATGAGTCAAGAAATTAAACTCGAGTATGGTGAGGTGGAGCAGGCCTTATCCACGTTGAAATCCTCCACTGGGTCACTTGAAACGACTGTTCCAAGTTCGATCGGCAATCAAAATGTACTCGATGTTGTCAAAAAACTAAATAAATTAAATCATTCCTTACAGGAGGCTCTAACATCATATAAAGCATTACTAATACATAATGAGGAAGCAACAAGAAAATCGGTAGATGCAATGCGCGAAACAGATGAAAAACTAGCCACCTCTTTGCATGTGAAGTAGGGAGGAGAAAAGGATGAAAATATTAGACGTAAACGACTTTTGCTCCGGAATTGATACGGTCCAAAAAAAATTGTATGCTTTAGAAGAACAAATGAAACAAATTCAAAAGGACGTCGACACAATTATTGGCCTTGAAGATTCTTTTAAAGGGGCGGGCGGAAAGGCAATCCGCTCCTTTTACCGAGAATGTCACAGGACCTTTCTCTTTTTCTACCAAGAATTTAGTACGAGCTACAAACAAACTCTTAGAAATGTTACACAAGCTCTACGTGCGTTTGAATCAGCAGAAGATGGCTATATTAAGGTAGAGTTTTTAGAAGGAAAAGTAGAACAAGGGTTAGAAAACATCAAATCCGTCACAGAAGATCTCACCGCAGAAGCCAATGGGATGATGGACAAAGTCTCAGATATTGTGAGCTTAACGAAACTAAATGATGATGAGGTCCTCAAAAATATCGCCTCAGCCCAAAACAAACGAGATGAGACCATCAAGAAACTGAATGAATTTGATTCAGATCAAACGAAAGCCCTCCACTCAGTCGAGCAAGATATTGTCACGATGAAGAACTACATCAAACAAATGGAGTCGATGTTCCAAAGTGGAAATCTCACCATCCAAGAATTTTCCAAAAAACAGTTCACAAAAAAAGAGGCATTCAACGATTTAAAAGAACGTTTAAACCAAAAGTTATATGAAAATGTCTTCGATCACTGCCAAAATCCGTTTTTAAGCAAAAAGGAATTTAATCGAATTAAAGATGAGGCTGTTAAAAAAGTACAGGTTTTTGAAGACCCCAATGAGACAAAAGATATTTCCGGCACTTACTACCAAATGAAAAATGGACTGGTTGTCAGGGAATATATGGATAAAGGAAAGCATTATTATCAAATCGTTGATAGAATTCCACAAAGAGATATAATCAGTAACGCATGTACGAAAGAAGAGTTGGAGCAAGTAAAGAAATCCGATCAACTAAAACAAACAGGTGCCTCACTAGGTTTGGATTTTGTTCCAATTGCCTCCAATATCAAAAGTGGAGTAGAAGCATTTAGTGGTGAAGACCCCATAACAAAAGAAAAGTTAGACGTGCCAGAACGAATACTGGCAGCTGCCGGCATCATTGGAGGGCCTTTCATTAAGGGAGTGAAATGGGGAAAGAAAGGGGCAGATGCGGTCTCCACTGCTTCTGACCTCTCCAAAAAGAGTGACAAGGTTCATAAGGTGGAGAAGCGTGGGGGTAAGGGTACGGGTAAAGCTCCTAACAAGGTAAACTATGGAGATCAATATACGAAAGATGGACGTAAGAAGGTGTTAAAGGAGAATGTAGAATACACTACTAAAGAAGGGTATACTTATAAAACAGACAGTAAAGGACGTATTTCAAGCTGTGAAGGTAACCTGGAAATGGGTGAAGGGAAAAGAAATAATTATGCTCAAAGGAAAGTGGGACGTGAAGATCGCCTAGCTGACGATGAAGGTGGCCATTTGATTGCAAGTATTTTCAAGGGTTCTGGTAATATAGATAATCTTGTTCCAATGAATGGCAACCTAAATAAAGGTGAATGGAAAAAACTTGAGAATTCGTGGGCTGACGCACTTAGACAAGGAGATGAAGTGAAAGTAAAAATAACACCTAATTATAAGGGCGATTCAAAACGTCCAGATAGTTTTGAAATTAAGTATAAAATTGGTGAAGATGGTTGGGAGAAAAAGAGATTTGATAATGTACCGGGAGGAAAATTAGATGAATGATGAAAAGTTAGGCAGATTATATCAAGAAATAGTCGGAATCATAATAGATACAATTCCGGAGGAGTGGTTAAAAGTATATCTTTATGCCGAAGTGAATGACGGTTCTCAAACAGCTGACTTCTATTACTATCCTAAAGATAGTGATAAACCTATTTGTTGTCATGATATCACCGAGCTCTTTACCATAAGTGAAGAGGAGTATTCCATACAATGGCATCAATTGCTGGATAGCATAAAAGAGTTATGGAGAGAGTTTATCGATAATGATGAAGCGCCATGGACAAGTTTCACTTTGATTTTTGATAACACAGGAAAGTTTAAAATAGATTTTAGTTATGACGATCTCTCAAATGCGGACCCCCATGAAATAGCGACAATATGGAGGTATGAAAATATGGGTATTGTTCCAAAAAGTAACTCGGGGAAGAAACATCTAGAAAAGTATCTTCAGACAATTAAAAATAAAGAAAACTAAGTATTTTATCAATAATTCATAATGGTAAGCGGATACATGAGAGTGGCTGAAGTGGCGGTATAGAAGACTACCATATTAAATTTCTCGATTTATATTTACACACAAGATGGACAATATTCGTAACGTTAAACAATGGTGCAATGAGGGACACTTAGTTTTAACTTGTTTACAGATAAGGATTTCCTTAATTTGAACAAATAACTCATGAAGGTTTTACCATCAAGGAGTATTAACGTTGTTTTAATATTATGACAAATTAGAGCGAGAATAGGCGAGATGACAATTTATTTACAAGGACCACTTATGGATGGCATAAGCAACAAACACACGAGATAAAACAAGCTAAAGGGTTTAAACGTTACACTTGCCATGTGTTAATAAAGATGTCATACTGTCAATACTAAAATAACTTATAAAACTTGCAAATATTAATAAACTTAGAAAATTTATAAACTTAAAGCACTTGATTGTCTATGACAGGCGACAAGTGCTTTTTTGCATGTTTATATACGTAAATTGAAAAGATTACGATTATTTAATAAGTGTACTAAGTATTAAATTTTATACAAGTACTAGCATACAAGGGGAAGAACAGACGATGGAAATAGAGGTTTCGATAGATAAATTTGTTATTGATTATAAGGATGTACCACATTCAACATTTTTACGTGTTTATATGGTGGGAGTGCAGAAATATAAAGTGAAAATGAAGATTTATAGTGGAACATATAGCTATGAATTGCACATGCGGAAAAGTGACGATGTATACATTCATCTATATTTTAAAAACTTTAGAGAAACAGAAGGCCACTTACATACCCTAAGGATTGAGACAAGGCCAGAGCATTACTCACATTTTAGAGAGATACTAGAAATGATAGGGAAGCGGGCAAGCCAAGTAGAATTTGTGAGTTGTGATGTAGCGTATGATATACGAACGGGTTTGGAAAATATAGTGGTAATACCGATAGATGCACGAAGGAAAATGATACACTTTGATACAACAAGATATTTTGGTAGAGGCGACCAACGTAAACGGAATGATTACTGTAGGATTTATGATAAACGGCTAGAGCTAGAAAAGAATAAAGGAAATTATTTAGCACATGAATTAAGCCGAATAGAAGTTGTGTATAAGGTAAATGAGCAAGTATTGCTTAAAGACCTAATGAAACACCCGCCGAAACAGAATGAACATTATTTTGCGGCTGTAGTGATAGATTGGCAAATACTTAAAAACAAGCAACGAGAACGGGTAGCTAGCATGCGAGATGGAATAGATATGTATACGCAGTATATACGGAGGGAAATAAAAAAGACCCTTACGAATCAGTATCGATTGGACTTCGACGAATTAGCAAGGGTGGAATGGAAAAGGTTGATAGAAGAACCAAGTTCAATTGTTCTTCGAGTGAGTTAATTATTTATCTCCAATACAAGTAGGTCTTGGATCAAGACATGTAATGTGTCGCACAAAGCTGAAAGGGTACTTATATGCAGACGTTCTATAGGTTGTGTACATAAATCATTGACGGTATTAGGACGCAATGAGGTTTGCTTAGCAAGTTGCCGACGGCTCATTTGTTTTTCAATTAAAACTTCATTGAGACGTAAACGAATAGTAGAAGACATAATAAAAACACCACCTCTTTTTTTGGATTGTAACGGTTACTTATAGTGTACGACCATACTAGAGAAAAAACGACTGTAAAATAAAGGGTTGTGCAAAATTTGGGTAAGGTCGTACAGTATGTTGTAACGGATAGACGTTACACACAAGTTATCCGCAAAAAACGGGTAAGCGTTACAGGGACTTTAATTGCTGTAACAGGAGGGGCATTATGAAAGAAAAAGTAGTTGGTTATGTACGAGTTTCAACAGAAGGGCAAGTACGTGAAGGATATAGCTTAGCGTATCAAGTAGAAGAAATTGAGAGGTATTGTGACGAAAATAAGCTACAACTGCTTCACATATATGAGGATAGAGGACTCAGCGGAGCGACAGTTGATGAAGATGGATTAACTATTGAGCGAGAAGGCTTGCAAGAGCTATTGGCAGATATAGAATATCATCAAGTGAGCCAAGTAATTGTATTAAATACGTCTCGTATGTGGCGCTCTGATATGGCAAAAGTATTGATACAAAGAGAGTTGAAAAAATATAACGCAGATGTGAAAGCAATTGAGCAGCCAAATTACAGCATCTACACACATGAACCAAATGATTTTTTAGTAAATGGGATGTTGGAGCTATTAGACCAATATCAACGATTAGAGATTGCATTGAAACTAAGTAGGGGCAGAAAGAAAAAAGCTGAGCAAGGTGGATATGCAGGTGGCGGTGTCATGTTTGGTTATACAGTACAGAAAGGGCGAAAAGTATTAGAAGTGGATACAGAGAAAGCGATCGTTGTACGGAGGCTATTTGAATTAAGACATTTTTTTAAACATTGGTCACTATCTCAATTGGCAGAACAGCTCAACATGGAAGGCCATCGAACAGAGAAAGGGAAACGATTTACAAAAGTACAAGTGAAACGCATTTTAGACCGAGAAAGCTTTTATCGGGGAATTTATACATATGGGCAAATTCAAGCAAATGGGCAACACCCTGCAATAATTTGAAGGGCTACTTAAAAAAGGTGCTCATTTACTTATATATCTTCATATAACGGTGAAAATGGATAGGCTTTCGTACCAATGCGCACCAGTTGGTGAACGCTCGAACTAAGGTTGCCGGCATTTTCATTCCATTGAATAGGAGGATGAGTTAATGCACGAACGACAGAAACATTTTTATGTGGGAGTAGACTTACATAAGCAACACCATGTGGCGGTGATTATTAATTGTTGGCAAGAGAAACTAGATGAAATAAAGTTTGAAAATAAACCGTCTGCTTTTTCAACGTTTTTACTGGATATTTATAAACATATTAAAGATGGGTTGACACCAATTTTTGGTTTAGAAGATGTTGGGGGCTATGGAAGGGCATTGGCACAGTTTTTAACCGACCATGGACAGGTTGTAAAAGAAGTAAATCCAGCACTTTCATATGCTGAACGAAAAAGTCATATGACGACACAAAAAAGTGACGGTTGGGATGCAGAATGTGTAGCCAGAATTTTGGTGAACAAACTAGACCAGTTACCAGACGCTAAACCGCAGGATTTGTTTTGGTCGATACAACAACTGGTCACTAGAAGAAATGCATTAGTAAAGGCACAAGGTGCTTTAAAAAACCAACTACATATTCAATTGAGCCACCACTATCCAAGCTATAAGAAGTTTTTCTCAGAGGTTGATGGAAAAACAGCATTGGCATTTTGGGAACGATATCCGTCTCCACCTTGTTTAGAGGGTGCAAGTGTTAAGCAATTGACCACTTTTTTATTAGAAGCCAGTCACAATACATGTTCGGTGAAAAAAGCGAGTGAAATTTTAAAGCTGTTTAAAGAGGATGGAAACACAATAAAAGAACACCAAGAAATACGAGATTTTCTAGTGAGAAGCATCGTTCGAGACATTTTGTTTAAAAAGCAAGAAATACGCTATGTAGAACGAGAATTAAAAGGGTTAATGAATTTACTAGACTTTCAACTAGACTCTATGCCAGGCATTGAACTCGTAACGGCTTCTGCATTAATTGCTGAGATTGGGGACGTTAGACGTTTTTTAAATGCCAACAAATTAGCACGATTTGCGGGCATTGCGCCTGTTTACTTTGGTTCTGGTGGGAAAGGAAGGGAACAAAAAAGCAAGCAGGGAAATCGGGCGCTACACGCATTATTTTACAACTTAGCTGTACAGCAAGTACAAGTGGCAAAAGGAAGTAAGCTGCCAAGGAATCCAGTATTTCATGCATACTATCAACGGAAACTAAAAGAAGGTAAAACAAAGGGACAAGCATTGGTTTGTATAATGAGACGGCTTGTAAACATTATTTACGGCATGATGAAGCACAAAACAGCCTATGAATTGCCGATAATAAAAGAGGAAGAAGTAGTTTAATAAGGTTTAAGATAGGTTGTTTTTTTATTAGCGAATTTTAAGATTACAACATAGGGTACGAGTAATGGTTATAAATATTGGAATAAGACAACAAAATTTAAAAATGTGAAAGTTTATCAAAGAGATGATATTATAAATCCAAATATGAAAGACGCACGAGGTAGAACTAACCTTGAAAGAATGGAGAAGGGATTAGCCCCACTTGGTCCAGATGGAAAGTCTATAAACCTTCATCACATGACACAAAGAAATGAAAGTTCGATAGCAGAGGTTACACAGACGTTTCATAAAGATAACAGTTCTGTAATTCACATCAATCCTAATACTATATCTTCAGGTATAAATAGGTCTGAGTTTAATAAATGGCGAACTGATTACTGGAAAAATAGAGCAAATGATTTTTAATGTTAAAGGGGGATGGAAATGAGTGTAGAAAATTATCAAAAAGCAAAGGAAATTATTTTGAATGAAGAGGAGATTGCTGACTTTGTGGGTGGTTGTACAGATGAATTAATTAGTTTGGCTGAAGAAAAGTTAGGATTAAATTTTACTGGATTATATTTTGATTATTTAAAGACATTTGGAGCAGGTAATTTCGGAGCACAAGAAATTTACGGAATTATTAATGCTGATTTTGAAAATTCATCAGTTCCAGACGCTATATGGTACACTTTAACTGAACGAAGGAAAATTAATCTACCTGATAATCTGCTAGTTATATATGATACTGGGAGTGACGAAATATTTTGTTTAGACTATAGTCACCTTGATGATAATGGAGAACCAAAAGTAGTGTCTTTTGTGCCTGGAGTTGACTTAGAGAGCCAAACATATGAAATAATTGCTAAAGACTTTGGTGATTTTTTATTAGACTTAGTTAAGCAAGAAGTATAGAATTTGAAAAACCTTGATTGGCTATATGCCTTTCAAGGTTTCTTTGTGCGCCCGGCATGGGTTATAACTTGGTGGTGAAAGTCCACTACAGGCTTTGCAGTAGGAACTGTTAGCGAAAGACAAGGGTGTTCAGGGTGACCTGAAATCTGAAGGAAGT
>NZ_JAUSUC010000027.1 GCF_030813365.1 Oikeobacillus pervagus | reverse complement strand
GGGACAATGAATGAAGAATAGTGGAATATTCCATTTCCTTACACCTCTATCATTCTACCAATTGTGGGCTTTGTACCCCTACTTCCTAAATTTACCTCTACCTTATAGTATAAAATTAACAACCTAATTGATTAATAGGTAAAAAACACCTTTTCTACCTTATTCAGGGCAGTATTTTAGACTTAAAATGTCAGTGAAATCACAGTACCTTTCGTAGGAGTTCTACTGCAAATTAATGAAGGGAGAAAATGTATAAGAAGTACCTTCAAATTTATTAGAACGTGAAAATCCCAATTCCTGTATAATGAAGAAAATAGTCAGTCCCCTACATATTGGCTTTCAACTAAATATTAATTGTGCTTCACAGGAAGGTCTTGGGCTAAAAAGCATAAGTACATCTCAAATGTCACGTGAACTTAGAGATGTCCTCAAAAACTTTTGGTAATAAATCAAAGTGATCCGGAACATATTAGTTACCGGATCACTTTCAAACTTTTTTATTGATAATGTTAATGATTTAATCCCGAATAATTAGACCCTATTATGACCTATTTTCCATTTTAGGATTGCGGACGGGAATCCTCTACCTCTTTAGAGTAGAGATGAGAGTACGCTTTTGTCGAAATCCCCTTGTGGGATGGCAAGACAAAACATGATATACTACTTACAAGAACGAGTGTTCTTTGAAAACTGCATTATATGGGGTTGTGGTGAAGAAAGAACAGTCACCACGTAAAATAATGCCTGTCATGTGGGAAAGACCCACTCATTTGAAACCATTGCAAGGTTCGGAATGAACCTTCGTGGAGGGCAGGTCGATAGACCGCCCGATGAAGCGAGAAGCTCAGTCAATACATTGACGGGTAGTTCACTATCGCTTTCGTTCAGTTTAAGGGCACTGATTGCTTCAAAGGACTCCTTTTTTTCTGTTTGAAACGTAACTATGCAAAATCATTCCAAGAATGACAATCAATATACCGCACCAGGAGAAAGGAGAAGGAATCGGGATCGACAAAAGGATGATTTCTCCAATTATTGCAAATAACACTTCCATTGACTGTGTTGCTTCAACAGAAGCTAATTTTTGCATATTTCCTCTTACCATATCTGTTGCTTTGAAAAATAGGACAGTGGCTATAACGCCAGAAAAAAGTGCCACTAATAAGGATTGGAAACCCTGTCCCATACTTGGAAATCCTGTGGTATACAAACCATATATAGAAAGCAAAAACCAGAACGGAAGACTTGCCAATGTCATTCCTAATACTCGTTGATACGCATCTAAACGCCCTTCGCATACTTCCATCATTTTACGATTTCCTAATGGATAGGCAAATGATGCAATTAGAACAGGGATTACTCCTAGTAATAGACTTGCTAAAGAAAGGTGTTTAGCATGTTCAATTTGCATAAAAACAATTCCTAAAAGGATGAGAAGGGACATGTTAAGACCTTTAAAGGGAATTTTCCTCCTTATCTGTAAAGGCCCATCCTTTGTGTCAATCGTTTCAAAAAATAACGGTGTGAGTAAAGTACCGGAAATAATAGTAATTTGCCAAGTTCCAGCGATAAGCCAACCTGGTGAATAAGCAGCTGCAAAACATAAGGGAGCATAGAATAACCCAAATCCCACAGTTCCCCATAAAATCCATGTCCATGGTTGTTTTCTCATTTCATTTAGGAGGGTGCGTAAATTTTGACGAATAAGTACAATACACAAAAGAAATGGGACCATAAAGATAAATCGAAGTGAAGCACTCCAAACCCAACTACCACCAGATAACTCCATAGATGCATTGAGTATAAAAGTAAAAGCAAAAAAGAAGGCAGCGCAAATTCCTATTAAAATGGGTTTCAACTATTCTCACCTCGGTTCCGTTTGTCCTAGTTATTTTCCAAGTCTTAGCCAGTTTTCTTCTACAATACGGCTATATTTTCGCAATCCCGATCTTTACAAACTGAAATAATTTGATTATGTTCTTCCACTTGTGATAAACGTTTAATTGGATTTATAATGTTCTTTTTCATAAAACCAATATATCACATATCAATTTTATGGATAACTATGAAATTTCAGTTAATAGGGAACTTCATTATGGAAAGACAAAGATGAACTTCCCGCTAAATTTAAGTACAAAAAACGGGAAACCATGAAGGTGATGATTCAAGAGAAAACCAATCAGTAGAAATAAAAAAGTCGTTAGTTGACCATATGCTCAAATTAATAATTATAAAGTACAGACCATTTCTTGATAGTACGGTCTTCTTTGTTTATCATTAATGGGAGATCATTATTTTTAAGTAGCAATCGGGTCAGATTGTTGGAAAAGGAAGGTTTGGTTTTATTGTATGAAGAGGATCGATGCTTTAAAAGCTGGTATTGCTGTAATTATTTTGAATGAGGAAAACCAAGTTTTATTACAGAAAAGA
This sequence comes from Oikeobacillus pervagus, assembly GCF_030813365.1. Classification (NCBI taxonomy): domain Bacteria; kingdom Bacillati; phylum Bacillota; class Bacilli; order Caryophanales; family Bacillaceae; genus Oikeobacillus; species Oikeobacillus pervagus. The sequence continues at coordinate 41,918 of NZ_JAUSUC010000027.1, read as the reverse complement.
GCAGATGTAGGGTTATGGGGGATTCCTTCAGGACATATAGAAATAGGGGAAACCGTTTCAGAAGCAGCTGTCAGGGAAGTGAAAGAGGAAACCAATTTAGACATAAAAATTAAAAAGCTGATTGGAGTCTACTCTGACCCCGATTCACAAGTATTCGCCTATCCAAATGGTTCAGTAGTTCATTTTATAACAACTTGTTTCCTTGCTGAAATTACAGGTGGAGAACTTAGATGCAATTCAGATGAATCACTTGAAATTAAGTTTTTTGGACTACAAAATCTACCTCAAGACTTATTAAAAATGCATCCACGATGGTTAAAGGATGCCCTTGCAAATAAAGAAATGGCATTCATTCGTTAAAGTGAAATTTTTATTGTTTGGTGATCTGGCTAAATTTTTCTACATTTATGGTATTCCTTAAGAGATACTGTTTGTGCACCGCTTTACATGGAGGGCCGGCAGGAAAAGCTTGCCTAGCGATGCCGGATGTTGTAACAGCATGCTTCGGCAAGAAAATCATGACCGCGTAGGCTAGATGTCAAGCACATGGCCTCCCTTGGCTCTCAACAATCAGCACCAGTGGTGGACGCAAATAAAGAAAAATTAGGATTTTTAAAGTTAAATGGCACTGCCAGATATCGAGCAGAAAATCCCATAACCTTAGAACTTTTGTAATTGAGCATAAATTAATTCTGCAAATTGTCCGTGTTTTTTTACTTCTTTCAAATAAAATCGCTTTAATGCTTCCTTCTGTGAAAACAATGGTATACCACTACCTAATAACACGGGAGCAATCTGTATGATCATATTATCTATCATATCGTTTTCTAATAAAGGAGCTACTATTGTGTTCCCCCCAACAATCCAAATGTTTTTATCCTTTTCTATTTGTTTAACAAATTCTACAATATCACAATGAATTGGAATAAATCCTTTAACTGATAAGCGTTCATCATGTGTAAACACATAATTCTTAGTAGTCGGATAAAAACTACCTATATTCTCTATTTTTTCAATTTCATTAAATGTCCTTTTACCCATGATCGTAATATCCATACTTTTATAGAAACTTTCATAATCAGTCTCTTCTATGTCGCCAGTTTGATAAAGCCAGTCCAAGTTATGGTTTTTATCAGCAAGATAGCCATCCATAGTTATACAGCCATAAAAAAATACACTCATTTTTATCCCCCTTTCTAATACGTACACATATTAATCATAATTAACACGGTTTAACACAAACAAACCTCCGTGATTCATATAAATCATAGAGGTTTGTTTTGATATATTGTACCATACGATATTGACTAGCGTTACATAGTCTTTTAAATATCCATTATGTGTATGTTTTATACCTTGAGCTTTAGCTGTTTAATCACTGACATGACAAAGATCATCACACCAACTCCAAAGCCTGACATTGATAAAGGAGCAAGTAAAAACCGCATTACTTCACCTTGCACAAAAAAGCTCGTAAGCATTGCTACCATACATATCATTGTAAATAAACCGACTGTTACAGTCCCGATAAAACATTTAAATGGTGATTCTCCTTATGGGCAATGGTGATTTTATTGTCTTTCAGAATAGGTAACTCTAGTAATTTCAGGATGTAGTCCTCTAACTGTCCCTTGACATTACTTAGATGTTCCTTGACCAATTGCCCTTTATCCAAATGGCTTACCTATGATTTACTCGCTAATGATAAAGAGTAGAATTCATCTATAGATGACAATGTCCCATCAAGAGTAACGATTGCTCTAAATGCACCTGCAACGGTCGGTTTTAATGATAATCCCATCTCGGTAATCATCGACATCAGTCGATTCATCATGATATTCGTAGGGTCATGTGAAAAAGAGGCTTCTGATAAAAGTCTATTTAGCCGTTGTTCTATCATGTCTTCATCAAGTAAATCTCCTTCTTCACAAACCCTTATCAAGCCATTCACCATCACTTTCGTATCATTATGGCTGTAACCAATCAAGAAACGTACCATACCGCTACGTTCTTCATCTGATAAATAACCTACTGAACAAAAAAGTCAATTAGCGCAACTTCTCCATCCGTTGTCAACAAAATGTTTCCCGGATGGGGGTCAGCATGGAAAATACCAATCATCATTATTTGATCTAAAAATGCATGTGTGATCATTTCTGAAACGTCAGTTGACACTTTTTTTGTAAAACGCTTCCCTTCAATATACTCCATAGTTAGTATTTGCTTGGTCGAATACTCAGAGTAGATTTTAGGAACTCTTATATGAATATTGTTCTTTAAATGCTCTTCTTAACATGTTTGTATTCAGCGCTTCAATATCAAAGTCAGTTTCTTCAATAAGATTCTTTTTAAACCCTATTGCGAGTTGTATTAGACCGAGTCTTTCGATTTTAGAAGATCGTTCCGATAGCCATGATACAAATTGAAATAATAAATCCAAATCCACTGTCATCTTTTTCTTAACATCAGGTCTTAAAATCTTAACTCTGAGCGGCTTGGTATAAGTAGTTCATTTTCTCGAAGTGGCACGGTATGTATGAAGGAACGCCTTCTATGTAAAATCTGAATAAGTCGCACATCTGGGAAAGTCATAGAAACTCTGGCTATTATAAGTCATAAAGAAACAAGCGACCTATTAGAGTTCAGTAGGTATACATGGCATCCCTATTTGCAGTTTATATTTATTTTCAAACGGGAATAATAGAATAAATCCAACTATCGAAAAAAGCAAATAGGAGAATCATATGCATAGTCATTTTAATATTTCTGCACATCAATTTTTTATCTTAATCATTTTATATTCAGTCGGTACGGTCATACTACATACCCCTTCACCTTTAGCAGATATAGCGAATCAAGATGCATGGCTTGCGGCAATACTTGGTACATGCATAGGACTAGTTCTTGTGTCGTTGTATATTAAAGTGGGAAGTATATTTCCTAATCTTACATTAGACCGTGTAAATGAGAAGCTATTAGGAAAGTGGGGGGGAAAAATCATCAATTTTACTTTCTTTTTCTGGGCATTACTTTCTGCTGGGGAGACTACTTTTTTTGTTGGTGATTTTTTCAATACTTTCTGGATGCCTGACACTCCACTTGTAGCACTAAATATTTTATATGGGGTGATTGTTATTTTGGCTGTAAGAGTTGGTGTCGAATCATTTGCTCGCTCTGTAGAAATACTATTCATTCCTTTTGTACTATTGCTTATTATTCTAATTATTTCTATTCTTCCTCAAACTAATATACAAAATATACAACCCGTTTTAGGGGAAGGAATGAAGCCAGTTTTACATGCAACATTTTTTTATGTGGGGATGTTTTCGATGTCTCCTGTCATGTTTTTAATGATTTTTCCTTCATTTATCAATCATCGTGAAGCCGCAATTAAGGCGTTTTACAAAGGGACATGGATTGGAGGAATAATCTTGATTATTATTATTATTTTAAATATCCTAGTTCTCGGGCCAGAATCAACAGCAAGACATTTTGCACCAAGCTACACATTGGCGAAAAAGATTAATGTCGCGAACTTCCTAACACGCATCGAAGCAATCATTGCTTTAGTATGGGTGATTACATCATATATCCGAACTGTCATGTATTTTTACGTAGCGGTTGCTGTTTTGGCAAATATATTTGAAATAAAAGATCATCGACCTTTAACTATGCCGCTAGGAATAATCTTTATTTTTCTTTCATTAATTGTTTATCCAGACGTTCAAGCAGTTGGTCAATATAATAAAGAGATTTGGTTTTTCTATGCATCCACCTATGGTTTAATCATGCCTATATTATTGCTCAGTATCGCAAAAATCCAAAAAACAGGTAAAATAAGTTGATTTACTTAATCTTTTGTCTACTCGATTTTTTTTTAAAAACACCGACTACTAGCATGATTAGCGGCAAAAAAAATCCTAAAGTCAATGAATAAGGAATTGTAAAATTAATGTAAAAATCTTGTTGTTTTCCGACGTTCACATACATAATAATTGAAAGGACAGTTATAATTAGCCCAAAAGGTAAAATTAATGGTCGATACTGCTTCATGTTTAAAATTTGTGCCGTCCCAAGAACGGAAGCATAGAAATAAAGAACCGTTTTAAAATAAATGGAAATAAACCACATGATGGCTATTGTCCCCTCTATTCGTTGAATAATATGACCTATGTTTATTTTTCTTGCTAGCATAAAGCTTGGATATGTTTGACGTTCGGTAGTATCGGCCCCCAAAACAAGAATACTCAAAACGGTGATAATAATGATGACGAGGCCTCCAAGGATATTCCCGATGTAAAAGGATTTGCTTGCTTCTTCCGGTTGATTAACCAAGGCAGGAAAAATCATTAATAATACAACAGAACTGAGAGAAGACGTTACGACCAAGCTTATAGATGCATGGAGGACCGTTTTCATATCTGTCTCAAATACAGGCTGAATGTTTTCCAACTTGATTTGCGGGGAAATAAATACGACTAAAATAATAAACAGGATAAAGAAAAAAAGGACAAAAATTTCCGCAGCACGTCCAATTGTTTCAATTCCAAGCCGCACCCCCATTACCACGATTATGACCATCAATATATTGACGGCAAGAATAGGTGTATTAGGCATCATATGTATAAGTAGGAAATTACCATTATAAATTAATACAATAGAAGTATAAAGGAATGGCATAGTAACAAATATAAGAGAAATGATTTTCCCTAACCATATGCCGAAAATTTCTATATTCATTTTAATAAAGGTCATATTGGGAAACATAAGACCGAGCTTATTATATATCCATATTACGAATAATCCGAGGACTGTACCTACTATAGCTACAATCCAAGCATCTTGCCTCGCATCCTCAGCTAAGCCGGAGGGAACAGTTAAGATGGAAGTGCCAATCGTAAAAAAAATTACAATAACTAGGAATTGATATGCATTTATTTTTTCGTTTTTCACACTCGAAACCTTCCTCGTCATTCTCTATTTAAAAATTAGTAGCTTATTTGCTGCTGAAACATGATTGTAGCGATTACTTGATTTTCTCAAGGAACGAATTTCCAACTGTCCCTACTCGCTTAATTTCTGCTTGAACCTTTATATTTACTGGCAAGTCCTCAAACTTTTGATCCCAATCATTCTTAAGTGTTTTCCATGCTTTAGGATCAGCTCGGTGAAGCACTTCACCAAAACCAAAAATATCTACTTTCTTATTTTCCTGTATTTGCTGCACTGCCTTGGTAAACATAGCATCCGATTGTTTTTCAATCATTTTCTCTAATTTGGCAATTGATTCTGACTTTGTCAACTCAACATTACATTCTATTTCACCAACATTGCCCTCAGCTCGAATTTTTATATCGATCTTAGGTTCTCCATTCTTTATCTTCCCCTTCACTTCCGCATGTGATTTTATTATTTGATAAACGAAGTTTCCTCCTTTAGGGCATTTTACATTCACAACTGTGCTTTTGACCTTGTTTGTAATTGCGTTATACGTTCTGCTTTGTTTTTCATCTAACCATCCAATTAGGTGTTCTCCATCAAACACTGCTAAATCTTGATAATACAATCGACCATGGGGATCAATCATTTCTACATTTTGTTTAGCTAAAGAGGTTTTATCTCCTTTTAGTTCAGCACGGACTCCTGTTAACACTGGTTGTTTTCCATCACTAATCATATCCTTAATTAGTTCATCCAATGTATAGCCGCTCGAAGCTGCCCATGCCTTTTCGGATACCTCAAGAGCATCAAACAGTTTATTCGCCGGTATTTTTTCTAATGAGGTAGGTATTTTCAAGATATCCTCAGCATTTCTTCCCTTAGCCACGACGATAAAGAAATCGGATCGCAGCTCCCAATCTCTTGAGAGGAGATCCAATGGTTTTCCAATCCCTTCTTTTGCTAGTGACTCCCCAATGACAAGCATTCTAAGATGTGAAGGATAAATACTCCTTGGTGAGCTATTTGTCATTTTTCGGATTGCCTCGAATATGGTCTTTCCTGTTTCCTGAAAAATGATGACAGGTGAACTTCCTGTAGCTCCGCTGCTTTTACCTGCTACTTCCCCAGGATTAACAACTTGGGCTGTTACAACATATTTACCATCTTTTGTAAGATCAATCCCCAAGGCCATCGTAATTGCAAGTTCATTTAGCTCGCGACGATTCCAGCAGCCAGTGGTGATTAGAAGTATAACAATGAGCAAGATTAGCATAGTACATTTCCGTTTCATACACCCGCTCCCTTTCGATTATTTCCCTTTAATTCTTCTATCCATTCCATGTTCACTTAAATACTTTCTCAACCATGTCAGAAAGAGGCTGAAAAATAGCCGTGATCCAATCTAGTGGATTTGGAATCTTTACATTCAAGGCTTTAGCAATACTTAATGACACTCCGATTAATAGAAGAATGGAAAAAATCCATAGTTCCTTTTTTAATTTTTTTTCAACAGAGGAGGAACATCTATTGCAATGATCACAGCGGTAATAACTAGAATTCCTGCTATCGCCATCTTCCTTATCTTCCCCTTCTCTCAATTTCTATATTATGTAGATTGCGATACGACAATAGACATCTATTTTTTCTAAGGTTTTGTAATAACTGTTACGTTTACTACACTTAGGAATAAAAAGGGGGTTCCTGCATAAATTGGGAAATACCCATATTTTCTTAAAAATAAAGGGGTTTTTTACGGTTATCGTATTCAAATATTTGGATTTTGTCTTATTTTGAGCAATAATACGGAATATCTGCGCTTCTTAAACTTCTTCTCTATAAATAGCCGTAATACTCCGCTTATAAATTCTCATACATACATGAAAATCAACAATAAAAAGATTATTTGTCATTCCGCCCTGGGTTTTGGGATGAATGTTGCTCACGTCGATTGTTTTTCTGGCTGATTAATCGCGGGCGAGAAAACATCTTCCCCCAAGGCACCCGAATAAACGTATCTTTATTGTCATCAAGGATAAAAGGACCTATTGGACTCATATAAGGAACTCCAAAAGAGCGCAAACTGCATAAGTGAAGAATAAGTGCAATGAACCCAACAAGGATGCCGAATAAGCCAAAAGAAGCAGCAAGCGCCATCATAGGAAATCGGATCATCCTCACTGACATAGATGCCGCAGAGGAAGGAAGAATAAAGCTTGAAATAGCCGTTATGGCGACAACGATGACCATTGCAGCCGACACAATACCAGCATCTACTGCTGCTGTACCGATGACCAATGTACCAACAATCGATATGGCTTGCCCAACAGCCTTTGGCATTCGTAAACTGGCTTCCCTTAAGATTTCAAACGCCATTTCCATCATGAGTGCTTCAATGAATGCCGGAAATGGCACTCCTTCCCGTTGAGCGGCTAAACTAATCAGTAGTGAAGTCGGGATCATTTCTTGGTGAAATGTCGTAATAGCAATATATAGAGACGGCCCAAGAAGAGCGATAAGAATACTGAAGAAACGAAGCAAACGAATGAGGGTACTTATATCTGAACGTTGATAATAATCTTCGGCTGCTTGTATGAAGGAGATGAACAGTGCTGGAACAACAAGAACAATTGGCGTCCCGTCTACCAGTATGGCGACCTTCCCTTCCAAAAGCTCAGCAGCAATCACATCAGGCCGCTCTGAATAATAAATAGTCGGAAAAGGACTGTACGTTTTATCCTGGATCAATTCTTCAATATAACCACTTTCTAAAATCCCATCAATATCAATTCTATCCAAACGTCGCCGCACTTCTTCAACCACTTTTCCATTTACAATTCCATCAATATACATGATCGCAACATCGGTTTTGGTTACTCTTCCAATTTGCTTCGGCTCGACCCAAAGCTTGGGAGATTTAATTCTTCTGCGGATTAAAGCCGTATTAGATCGTAAGTTTTCTGTAAATCCTTCTTTAGGTCCCCGAATGACGGTCTCGGTGGTGGATTCCATAACACCACGGGTTTCTCCCCCACGCATACTGATTGTCAAACCTTGGTCATATCCATCCAATAAGAGAATGACATCCCCTGATAATAGAGAAGTAAAAAGGGAGCTGAGTTCTGTTACATCCTTTATGTCTCCAACAGCAAGAATATAATCCTTTAATAATTGAATGACATTCTGATGTGACGATTGCAAATGATTCTGATAAGTATGGATATTTAACATGAGTGATTCCAAAATAAAGTTCTGCACCGATTGAGTATCTACCAAGCCATCTATATAGAATATGCCTGCTTTGAATTGTCCCTCATCCCCAATGCGTATTTCTCTTATCACCATGTCACTGCTATTTCCAAGCATTTGCTTTATATATTGAATATTGTCTTCAAGGCTTGCTTTTAAAAGGGCTTCACTATTTAATATACTTTGATTAATTTGCTCTACTTTGGAGCGTTGTTTGCTTGGTCTCTTTCTCATCTTCTTAAAAAAATCCATAAATATGTCCCCTATATACAAAATCAAGTATTTTTACTTTCTACTTCCGTCAAATATTTTTATAATCCTCGTATAATTAATCTGCACCAATTAAGGACAATTTAAACATAAATGGATTTGGTCTATTTGAATGTTGCTCACTTATTTGAATTCATATTTGCATACATGGGAAGTCCCAAATATTTAGATTTATGAAGATCGCATCGTTTATGTAGGAGATAGCTTACCTGAGAATTTATCAGAAACAGAGTTCATTGATTGTGAAGGGCAATATATTGTGCCAGGCTATATTGAGCCGCATGTACACCCATGCCAAGAATACAATCCGTTAACATTTGCAAAATATGCTGCATAGTTCGGTACAACAACGCTCATTAGCGATAATGTTATTGCGAAACCTTATGAAAGTACGCTGGATCTTAATTTTGCTGAATTATCAGCAGAGCATGATGAATGCTTTTTAATGTTGATCGCAAGGGACGGCTCTTGGCGTATTAATACGGTAGTAAAGGGATTCGTGCAAAATGTAAGTGGCTTTGCAAGTTCTTATTCCGGCCCAGGAGATATATTACTCATAGGGAAAAATAAAAAAGATATGCAGCTTGCTTTCGAACGAATGAAAGAGATTGGTGGTGGCATCATCTTAGTAGAAGATCAACAAATTCTACATGAAATACCGCTACCTTTAATCGGTAGAATGTCCAATTTAGAGATGAACGAATTAATTCATCTTGAGAAAAAGATGATTGCGCTATTAAAAGAACGAGGCTATAAGTATGATGACCCAGCATTCACATTATATTTTTTCTCTGCCACACATTTACCATTTATCGGATAGACTCCAAGTGGGTTATATGATGTGAAAAATCGGGAAGTGTTAGTTCCCCCGTTATTAAGATAAAAAAGAAGTTTTCTCTTATTCAACTAAAATTAGTGGTTTGATCCCAGGTGGCCCACAACGTTTTCCCGAAAGTATACCCCCGCTTCAGCGAAATCATCCAATTAATCGGCGCAAGCGGGATGGTTTCGCTGCCGACGAAAAAAGCTTTCCAGTCTGTTATCCGAACGGACCTTGACCAATATCTTCAGGGAGCAAACAAAACAGCAGAGGACCGGATTAAAATATTCCGCTTAGCCTGGGATCTTACAATGAGCTCATTCGGCACAAGACAAACTCAATATGAACGGTATTTTTTTGGCGATCCCGTCCGGCTCGCCAACGGCTTATACCAAACCTACCCGAAAAATAAATATGTTCAGGCAATCAGCCAGTTCTTAAATTTGAAGAAGGAAAAATAACAGATTTCTTCCCCGCCAGAAACGGACTGCTAACAACGCGGTAAAAGTATAACTGTGCTATTTTAAAATCTAAAACGCTGTGCATCTGAGCAGTAAAACATTCTGCAAACAAGGCTTTTCCACAAGGAAAAGCCCATCTGTTAAGTAGCAATAACATGGTTTACTTATCATACAGTCGTTTAAAAAACAATAAAGTTGTTTGAAAATCCTTATGCCAGTAACGTGAGGGAATCCAAATGAATAAAAAGTTGGGGCTATTAAGGGCAGTGTCAGGAAAATGGGGTTAACATTGTAAATTCGCATTTTCCTGACGCTGCCCCGCTTATAATTGAATAAACTTTTATTAAGAAGTCTGCCATTCAGCCAACCCCGCAACCTAAAACAAGGGAAGGAACTAAAATTCGACAGTTGGTATTTTTAGAGCATTGTCCTTCCAAAAACAAGATTTGACTGCTTGTAAAGCCGGAATAAATGATGGTAGAGCATGCGGAGTCGTCGCTGTGGAGGCATTAAAGTAAAGGGGACCTCCCTTTTTGTCAAGACTCTAAAGACAGGTTATTTAAAATTTTGCAAAAATACATATTGATTATTTATCCATTTAAAAATAAAATTTACATTGACTAGACTGTTCAGTTCAATTATTAGAGAAAAATATATAGATTATTGGAGTGTTGACAATGAGGGAGAGAATTATCCGGGCAGCCTTAAAGCTATTTTCTGAAAAAGGCTACCACTTGACTAATGTTCAAGAAATAGCAAATTGTACAGGAATCGCACGAGGAACTCTTTATACCTACTTTTCCTCAAAGAAGAGCATTCTTGTAGCTATCTATGAACATTATCTGGATTGCCTTTATAAAAGTTTGGATACGGAACCCCCTCATGAGGAAGCATCATTTGATCAGAGAATAGATTATTTGCACGGCGTTTTAAAGAGCTATTTGTCGGTGGCTTTAGAACATGAAGATTTCCTGATCATGCAAATGAAGGAACAGAATATAAATGACGAATCAGTAATCGGGTTTATTCAAGATAAGCGGAATAAAATCTATCAAAGATTTCAAGAGCTAATGAAATATGTTGGTGGAAAAGAATTGAATCACTGTGTATTAGATATGGCTATTATTCTAAATAGTTTGATTGAGGAATACTCTACAGTGGTCATCCTCGATGGCGCCGATATTTCTATTGATGATTTAGCTGGTTTTATATCCGACACGATTGTTTGTATATTTAATGGATTCAAAAACAAAGAGATCGAACCAATTTTAAGCGAAAACTATTTGCAGAGAGTAGAAGCAAATGATAAAAACATTTACATCAGTGAAATCTACGAAAAGCTCAGCTCTATTAATAAAATTATTCAAAGCATTTATCTGTCCCCTGACACCAAACGCGAAGTAGAACCATCGCTTGTTTTAATCAATAGTGAAATGAAGAAAAAAAAACCGGATCTCATCATTGTAAAAGGAATGTTACGAAATATCGCCCAGGTAAATGAAGTGAAATTCATGGCGGAGAATTTAATTGAAATTTTCGACAAACTTGAAACTAATAAGAGGTGAATTTAAATGTTGGGTGAACTAATCGAGGTTGTGAAGTTTTTAATAGAGATTTTTAAAGGAAATATACCTGGAACCCAAATATATGCTATGTCAGGAATTATAATCATTGTGGTTGCTGCGGAAATTCTATACGAAACTAGAAAAAAACAGCATAAAATATTTACTCTGATTGTAGAACGTTTCTTTTTAAATACAATAGGGCTAATTTTTTATTTGAGCTTTTATATGTTTGGCTTAAAGTTGATCATGAAGGTATTCCCCTCCCTGATTCCTGATTACTCCACAGAATTAGGGAGTTGGCTCGCTATTATATCTTATGCAAGTATGATCATATTAGCTCCCCTTGCTATATATGCAACCAAGCATAAAAATCTGCTTGTTAAGGCTATGGGGGCAGCCATTCACACAATTCTAATAGGTCTCTTAATTAATTTGATGAATGTCTATTGGGAACCGAATATCGAATTTCCAGTTCTTCTGTTAATTCTTAACATGCTCGTTAACACTGTATTAAGCTTTGTGATTGTCATATATGGGACGGCAAGCGACAATAAGGAGAAAAATGAACCACAATTCAAAACGACTTTCCCTTAAGGGAGTCGTTTTCTTTTATATGTCACCGAATAGGAAAGTCGAGAAAAAAGTAATAATGAAGGAAACGGCAAAATAAAGTTGCTTTTAAGTCATAATCCTTATGCAGCAGGTGCCGGTATACATTTGGGAGATTTACGCCTTACTTAGAGAGTAAAGAAAAAGCTACTTGGATAGAAATTGCTAAAAAAGAACAGGATCATTTTGCTGATAGCATTTTGGCGGAAGTAATTCCTGCACCAATTAGCGAGAGAAACCTTAATATATGCCAAACCGATGAAAGAAGAGAGTATGCAATTAACATTACTAACAAAATACATACCCAAAACAATATCGATTTAGAAGATATTGCGGTAGGAGCTACTCATGACGGGCTTTATTTAAAATCAATTTCTATGGGGAAGGAACTCATACCTTTAGTAAGTCATATGCTAAACCCCTCCTTGTGTCCAAACATTTATCGATTTCTTTTCGAAATGGGGGAACAAAGAACAGGAAGTAGTTTCCCATATTTTTTTAATAATATCGCCAATTTAGGTCTCCCATTTATCCCGAGGATTGTATACAAAAACTTTATTTTATCACCTACGAAGTGGAATATAAGATCAAATACCTTTCATGGTTGCGACTCAGAAAATTAATTAAAAAGATGCGCTTTGAGAGTCTGCCGGTATCTACTGACATGATTGCATTTATGAATATTCACCACTATATGAAATGTTTTGGCTTTGAACCTTTAGACCAACTGGAATGGTTAAACCAGCGAGTTAATTTCAAAGAGTGGTTGGCTGAATATCGAACAAATAAAGAGGTATATGGTGATTTCTTTGATAGGTTTGTGGCTCGAAATTCAGAGCCATTCTCTTTGGATAATAGCCTGGAAGAATTACTGTCGTTACGTGAGGTGCCGCTACAATTTTATTCAAATTCCATTACAAATTCCTATGCCCCTAACTTCTACTATTTAAAATAAAAGTCCTGCACACTTCCTGCATTTCCCCTATGTTCCTCCCCTTGTTTATTCCATATCTTTATTTTTATGCCAATAGATTTCTGCTATTTCCTCGCTTTTCTTCCCACTTTATTCAGATATTAGAGAAAAGAAAAAGGATAGGATTTTGTTCCCACCCTCTTTGTTCTTTCTTTTGTTCCTGCCTTTGCCGTCTACACAAGAACTAAAATAAATACACAGGAGTTGAGGTGATTCATTTTCCCTCTAACTTTTTGAGAGTTGCATTCTTTCCCTTTCCCTGTTCCATCAACATTCTTTTCCAAAGTTATCAAGCAATGCACGCACTTCATCTGTTGATTTCGTGTTCATCAATTGATTTCTTAATTCACCAGCTCCCCGGAATCCTTTAACATAAATTTTGAAAAAGCGGTGAAGCCCTGTGATTGAACGCGGCAGTACTTCCGCATATTGATCTTGAAGATCAAGCTGCAGTCTTAAAAGATCGAGATATTCTTTACTGCTATGCTCTTTTGGTTCTTTTTCAAAAGCAAAAGGATTTTTAAAAATACCCCGCCCGATCATCACGCCGTCAATACCATATTGTTCAGCGAGCTGCAGCCCGGTTTGACGGTCAGGAATGTCTCCATTAATTGTTAACAGCGTATTTGGTGCGATACGGTCACGTAATGCTTTGATTTCTGGAATTAGCTCCCAATGCGCATCGACCTGGCTCATTTCCTTTCTTGTACGTAAATGAATAGAAAGGTTCGCAATATCCTGTTTTAAAACATGCGTTAGCCACTCCTCCCACTCATTTACCTCATTATAGCCAAGCCGTGTTTTCACGCTGACAGGAAGTCCGCCCGCTTTTGCTGCTTGAACAAGTTCTGCCGCAACGTCTGGACGTAGAATAAGGCCGCTTCCTTTCCCTCTCGATGCCACATTCGGTACAGGGCAGCCCATATTAATATCGATTCCTTTAAACCCCAGCTCCGCCATGCCAACACTCATTTGACGGAAATATTCGGGATGATCCCCCCAAATATGTGCCACCATTGGCTGTTCATCTTCTGTAAAAATCAAACGGCCACGCACACTTTTCATGCCCTCTGGATGACAATAACTATCCGAATTTGTAAACTCTGTGAAAAACACATCCGGCCGACCGGCTTCACTTACTACGTGACGAAAAACAACATCTGTCACATCCTCCATTGGGGCAAGTACAAAAAATGGCCGTGGTAAATCAAGCCAAAAATTATCTATCATTTCATGTTCAAATCCTCTCACTCTGGATACAACTTCAAACTTTCAATTAAAAAATATAAACCCCTTGAATGACACTGACATTAGGACAAAAAGGATCATTTAAATGATTTTAATCGCTCATCTTCTTTTGAAACTTTTAAAGCATCTAAATCATACAATAATATTTCTTCTACTTCTTTTATTTCATAGGCAAAAATATGTCAGCTAAACTTTGTTTTTCTTTCATTTTACCTCCCCATCATTTAAATCAACTACACAATTTGTCAAGTTTAAATAATTTACGATTCATCCTTCAAGTCTTCAATCCTATAAACATAATACCCTTCATAATGATAACTTGCGTCGATTCCTTTCATATAAACATCTCGATCATTGACGTTATCCGTCAAAGCTGTTTTCAAAAGAACTTTGATTTCAACATCTTTTATTGGACTTCTCTCCATCGCTAAAAGATAATCTTCCTTGTCAACCTTACTCCAATCAACAACTTGTTTTAATTCTTTTTTCAATATATTGTCTAGCCATATTCTCATACTTCTACCGTTTCCTTCTCTAAAAGGATGAGCAATATTCATCTCAATATATTTTTCAATAATTTCATCAAAAGTCGCTTGCGGCATCTTCTCAATGTTTTGAAGGGCATCTTCTAGATATATCACAGGCGCGAAACGAAAATTGCCTTTTGCAATATTTACATCACGTATTTTCCCAGCGAATTCAAAAATCTCTCCGAATAGATAATGATGAATTTTCGATAAGGCTTTATAAGTTCCAACTTCCAAAGTATCTAAAAAGTGAGTTTCAAACATTTCCAAAGCATTTTTCTTACTAATCTTTTCCTCCACACGTGCTAGTTCCGTAGCATTCGTAATAGCTAATTTATTTTCAAGCACCATTACTCCACCCTCCTTTTAACATAATTTTTCATTTTATAAGATATCGTTCATGAATATACAACAAAACTATCATAGTATCTTTATTATAACGTAATGATGCAGATTAACGTATTAATTTAAAAGGTCAGCCGTTAAATGGAAGTCAATATCTATTCTATCCACTCTCCTGCTAGTTACTAGGTGATTACTTCTGTCTACTCAATCTAGTTATTTTCCAGGCGCCCTTGATCTGTTTCCACAAACAAAAAACATCTATTTCGTCGTATTGACAAAATAGATGTTTCTTCTTAAAAACGTTGTTATATCAACATTTATACCCGTGATAACAAGGCAACACACTCCACATGGCTCGAGAGGATAGAATGAATGTCATTTTTAGTATGTCCGTTCTCGAAAACATATCTACTGCGTTTTTGTGGCTATCATTAGACGGGAACATTTCCACGACATTCATATAAAATTATAATGAACGATATAAACCTATAACATTCCCCAAAATAAATTGATTTGAGCAGTAAGGAGGTAAAGAAACAATCCTATAGAAATCATCCTAATTGTTTGTTTTGGCGACTGATATAAAACGAAAATCATAGCGATCCAGATTAACAATTCTAATATGTTTCTAATATCAAAATACCAAAACCCAAAAATAAAAGCCTGTCTTGAAATAAACATAAATATTATAGATGAAATAGAAATAGCAAGGATGCCTTTCCCTTTTGCATACCAACATATAAAAGCCAAAAGGGGTGAAATGATCGTCAGTATTATCCAAATCATCATATAGGATTTAGGAAAAAACCTGCTATCATAATCGTATAAAGATAATAACTACCTACCATACCTACAAAAAACAAAAAAACATTTATGGCAGACCTAACAGGTGATTTGTTATATACAGATATTAGCACCCCAAAGAAAAGCCAAACCCCCATACGAGAAAGAAAATTTCTTAGATCCAGCACTTCAAGAAAATACGGTAATAAATTACTGGCAGTACTATCAAGCTTTTTGGAAATCACACCCAAAATAACCCCTATGACAAATAGTAAAGTGGAATATAAGATTTTTCTTGATAGCGATATATTTTTTGGTCTTCGAATTTCATTTAAAAACTCCCCCATTTATTTCCTCCCAAATATTAATACGTATTGTCAAAACTTTTATAATAAATAGTTAACCTATTTATTAACTTTTATAAAATACCTAGAACAAATGATTCGAACATTGCTTACCTTACTTATTGGTAGTAAAAGCGTAACCTCTCTTGCAAACATTCTAAAACTTCTTCTGGCACTTCCTTAAACTTGATATCGTCACCCAAGAAAAGTAGCCAATTTGTTATATCTGTCAATTCATCGGGCATATTAACATTGATAAAAGCCTTTAGAATCGCAGTGGCTTGGTAAGGATTTGTATAGGAAATTGAAAATCCAAAAGGATGGTATTTTTTAAACTGGGCAATTGCCTTTGGACCAAGTTCGATGACAAGGTTGATTACTTTTTCCTGCTTACTTAGTTTTTCTAAAACCTTTTTTTTATTTACTCTTTTTTTCGTGGGGTATGGTTTTACATTGGTGAGGTGGTCGACGGAGAAAATCCTCCTCTTATCTTCCTTTAAGTCAAATCCCTCAATTTGCCATAGGCTTTTTTCACGATAAAGGTGCAAGAGATAAATTGGATAAGACTTTATAATCTCCCCTTCTTTGATGGTAATCAATAAATGACTATCCAATAGAATGAGTTGGATGAGCTTTTCTAACATAGGATGTGGGAGGTCTGACAGATCAAGTAAATCTGGATTATTGGGATTAGTACCTTCGAAAAGCAAGATTTGATTTAATAAAACTAGAGTCTCTTGCTGGTTTTCTGGGATGAGGCCTAGTAATTTTTCAGCTAAAGACTGTCGACTTTTTAAATAGGGAAGTTGTTGATTTCTTGAGGCCATAAAGGCAATAAAAAGTGCTTTAACTTCATTATCGGTAAAGTTAATAGAAGGCAGGACAGAGTTGCTCATGACAGAATACCCCCCATCTCTTCCAACTTCAGCTTCAAGAGGCATCCCCATGGCTTCAATTTCTCTAATATCCCTAATAGCAGTCGAACGAGAGACGTTAAATTCCCGCATAATTTCAGAAATTGTAAAATAGGAGCGATTATTGATATACCGCATGATGGTGTTAATCCGTTCAACTTTTTTCATGAAACCTCTCCTAAACAGTATCATTTTTTGACATGATTCAATGCTATTATAAATCCAGCAAGTAAAAAAACAAATATTTTATTTAATTTGATAGGAGGAATTTGAAGTGGCAAATTATTCTTTAGAAGAAAAGGACAGCTTTACTGTTTTAGGTATTGGAATAGAGCTTAAAAGTGATTACACAGACTATGTTGGTATTAATAAGGAAAAGGCAGACTTTTGGCAAGCTGTCAATCAAGATGGAAGGCTTGATAAACTAAAAACTGTCGCAACAAATGACTACATTTTTGTCGTAAACGAAGCAGTAAATAACAAGATGATGCATTACGCTGGTGTTATGACGGAGGAATCCTTGCCAGAAGCATCTAGACTCATCCAATTTCCTAAAGGGGAATACATCGTTGTTAAAGGGGAAGCGAATACAGACGAAGAGTTGAGTAACAAGCTTACAGGTATTGCTTTTGGTGAAGTCCTGATGGAAGTAACGGATGTATCCTATGTTGGTGGTCCAAATGCAGCGGTTGTGATGGGACAGAAAGACGGCTTAGTATATGGTGAAATGTGGATCCCTGTTGTTAGAAAATAAAAAGAGAAAAGACGGGATAGAAATCATCCTCCTACCTGCTAAATGGATGGTTTAAAAAAGACATTATGAAACAGATCACAAATGGCCACTGTTGCTTAGTAAGTGATCTGTTTTGTCCTTTCGAAATTTATAGAGGACGAAGGAACAGCTCAACTGTCCGTTTATCACAGTTTTCAGAAACCCGGACGAGGTGCCTATCCCTTTGTCCTATCGGTATTGGTTCATTACTCCACATGTAGAATGTGCCATCCACTCATTATCCGAACACATTGTAATTGAGAAAGGAACGATTGAATTCGAGCAAAATGAAATGATTGTTACTGTAGGGAATGAACGATTTTCCTATAATTACGAATGAAAATGAAATGATGGTAAACATTTATGTCAATCATTTTTATAAAAACGAGATTTTAACAGAGGTAGTCATTGAGAAGGATTGGACATTAATTGATTAACGATATAAACAGAACTCCCTTTAGTCAATCAGTTGAAAGTTCCACGGGGTTCCATAGCCACCCATATGTTAAATATTGGAGCATCTCTAGAGGTTATTCAAAGTTTACTTGGTCATGAAAAGAGCGAAACGACCCGGCTTTATGCTCAACTAAGCGGGAAACTGCGTCGTGAATTGTATAGTAAATATTTTTAAATTGGGAGCCAGTTATCTTGCGTTCCCACTTTTTTGTGAAAAAACATGTTATCATAGAGATGAAATTTTCAGTTATTAGAACATATCATTTTATTGTTAAAATACACTTTCAAACAAATTAAATTGGAGTATTTCACAACACAATTAATAATGATTGCATTATTTATCTTAATCATCATTCAATTGAAACATTAGCATATTCAGTACGTTTATCAGGTGCAAGGGTGAAACTATTAGCATCGGCTCTTTCCCTATTTAACGTAATGGTAATGGTTTCAAGGTTAGCTAATATGATGCAACAGCCTTTTACAGGAAGTTTGATAGATAATGCACCAAACGAAAATGCTTTAGAATTCGTTGCTAGTCAATATCGAATTCTAATTGGTTCTGCTACATTAGGAACAATTATCGGTCTACTTTTGTTACCCATCAAAGTCACAGTGACGCCCCGGATTATCTTGTTACACGACATTGTTCCACGTGCATTATTTCTAGATGTGGCTTATTTAAAGATATTCAAAATACGAATCTCTTTTCTACAAATCTTGACAAATACCGGGTTGTCACAGTGACAGATCTTAAAAAAATTAAATATGAAAGTAGTTCGCCTGTAATCGACTTCTATGATAATCTGAAGTTGTCATACTGATGGTTAGGTACCATAAAAACTTGATAGACTTTCTCAACTTAGGGTATCGGGTCGCTGGCAAGCAGAAAAACTTATCATTTTCTAATTACGTTCTAAACGTCACTGGGCAAGCATTGTAACAACCTGATATTCTTGCCAGACTACGGGTGTTGGTTCGTTGGCAAGCAACAGAAAAACCTAATATTTTTTATGTTTTTAGATGGTTGTATTAAAATAATGTTAAAAGAGAAGAGGTGGCTATAATGAAATGGCAAGAGGCTAGGGAGTTATTCCCAAATCAATTTCTTCTGGTTGCAATTCTTGATTACCATGAAGAAGGTGATAAGAAAATTGTTGATGAGGTAGCCCCGATACGACCTGTTTCCGATAAAGATGCAAACAAAGAGTTTTTTCATTCCAAAGAAGGAACGATGGTGTATCACACATCTAATGAGGATTTTGTGATTCGTATTAGAAGGGATCCATTAATGAAAGTGAGAAGAGTTTAATGAAACTTGCATTTGATGGACAACTTATAACAACCACTCTTTCTGTTATATTCCAAGGTAAATCATTAACGATTAATGATGTAATAGTGGATACCGGTTCATCCCATACTGTAATTAGTCCAGATCTTTTAGAGAAAATTGGCGTGAGGTATGAAAATGGTGATACTATTTATGAAGCATACGGAATTGGTGGTTCAGTTCCATTTTATACAAAGATTATGGATGGAATTCAAATTGGCACATCTAATATAAAGGATTTTGAAATAGACGTGGGGATGCTACCTAATAATCACAACGGGTTGTTAGGCTTAGATATATTAAAGGTATATAAATTTACAATCGATTTGGAAAAGCTAGAGTTATTTCCATCGATAAAGTAGGGATTAGAAAATTTTCTAGTCCTTGTTCCCTACGCTTCCCTGCAAGATTGTAATGCCTCTTGCTTCACATCCTTGCCTTATTAATTCTCTCGTTCTTATTGCGATTGGGCCATGCAAGACTTTATATCGGTATTTGGTCACCCATATGACATGATACTTGATGTCGTACACAGTATGACTACTTTTTTTATATCCGTCCATACTCTCACCTCTTACTCAAGTATGGACATCGAATGGGAAGGCTAAAAGCGTATACCGTCTAAACATCAAAGTCACAGTGACGCCCCGGATTATCTTGTTACACGACATTGTTCCACGTGCATTATTTCCAAATATGGACTATTTAGGGGCTGTCCAATAAGTCAATTTTTTGACGATCGGATACCCCTTTTCAAATTTAAGAATGCTTATATTCCAACATTTCCCATTTTTGCATATTAGTACATTTCGGACAGCCCTTTTCTACAAATCTTGACAAATACCGGGTTGTCACAGTGACAGATCTTAATGCCCTTGCCATGATCGCCTCAGGGGAATTCCATCGTCTTTCTATTTCAAGAAAGTACCCGCGGCATTGTTTTCCTTTTGGAATACGCTGTATCATACATAGCTCTTTTGCCATATCAATTGTTAACTGATGGTCTATGCTTGGTCTGCCTCCAGTACTTTCGCTCAAAATGAGCTAAAGTCTGATCCTTCCTCAAATCCGTACTCACACATTCTTGGAAACCAGTCTTTATAAGCTGTCTTTACTTCCAAGGCTTCATGTAAATCACGACCGAGTACGGTTGGTCGTTGATTTTCATAGTTGATTTTTACTAATTCGTCCATACGAATTACCTCCTGCAATATAGTCAGAGGAAAGTTCCTCTACCTAATAGCCACAGGAGGTAATGTTTGTTGAGGATTTTGAAAAAATTAATTTGGAATTCTGATTATCGTATGGAATTTGTGTATGTTAAAATGGAATCAAAGACTGATTCAATAGTGGTCAATTCAACAAACGGGCCATTTTGCTTAAAACATGGAAAGATAAGAGGTAAATGAATATGAGGGTCAACAAGTGGTACAGTTTGATAGCTGCGTCTTTGCTTTATTTTATTTACTGCTACAAAAGGGGAATCTACGCTGGAGCTGGTTTCTTAGATTACTTAGATTTAATAGTGAATGTCGGAATTCTCTTTGCTATAGCTGTCTGGCTTATTAGAAAATCAACAGTTAATAACGCCATAGAACAGATCATTTCATTTGGCTTTGTCCTGTATATGTTCGTTTTGCATCGCTTTGTGACTTATATTTACATCCCTTATTACTTTACTCAAGAATATATAGGGAATCCCTATGTAAATTTGGAACGAATTAATTTAATTCCTTTTAAAACCATATCTAATGATTTACTTGGAACAGTAGTTGACCCAGTAACAGTCATGCAGACTTTCGGGAATTTATTTTTGTTATTACCTCTTGCCTTTTCTTTATTGGCATTACAAATTGTAAAAAAGAAGAGAAAAGTAGCAATGATTATATTCTTCACAACATTGTTTATCGAGACATTTCAACTTGTTGAAAATTTGAGCGTTTCAGGATACCTGTATTCAGAAGGCGGGGTACGTGCCGTAGATATTGATGATCTTATATTAAATACGCTTGGCGGTATAATTGGTATATTCCTATATAGAGTTTATAAAAAAGTTCTTATGAAAAATAGGCCTTTAAGACATTAACGAAGTATGCAAATAAGATTTTATGAATTACAACAAACGGGCGCGATTGTGGAACAAACAAGATAGCACGTACTAATCATAAAATAAGTGCTATCTTGTTTTCGTTGTTTAAAGGTCGACGGTCTTTTAACCTCTTTCCACAAGATAATCCGAATACCCAATGAACTTAATCTTTTTGATAAAACTGACACTCATAGCCATCAGCACTAAGTAACAATCCATTTGCCCAGGCTGGTGTTCTTGCCATCTGTTCGCAAACAGCAGAAAGTGACATCCTCATATCCGCCTCGATGATAATTTCATCGTGTACATGAGCTACAATGTAACAATTCTTTAATGTCTGCATGGCATGACACAAAATGTCACGACTGATGGCCTGAACAATATTCTCCACAAATTTGGGTCCATAGCTTTCGATTCTTTCCCATTTTTTTGTCCCACCGACACCTTCGTAAGTTACCGACTCACCGCCGAACATATTCTCTCCCATACGAGGTTTCACATAGGCAAGACGTCTACCAGAAGGGAGGACAATAAAGAGCATTCCACTTTGATAGATAAATTGAATGCCGTGTGTATCTGTGGGAGTTTTTTGCTTAACACAAGTTTTTACTGATCGGTCTACATCCCACCAAAGTTTTGTGATATTGGGATTGGACTGTCTCCAGGCTGTTACAAGAGGCTGAAGTTCCTCTTCTTCAATTCCCATCTCCAAAGCACCCATTGATTTTAATGCTCCAACAGATCCGCCGTAACCGAGGGCAAGTTCAGCAATTTTTCCTTTCTGACGAAGGTGACCGTTCACACCATGCTTTTCAACAGGTATATTAAACATCTGAGAGGCACTGGTGCAGTAAATATCACCACCATTTTGAAATACATCTATTCTCCATTTTTCGCCTGCAAGCCAGGCAATGACGCGAGCCTCAATCGCTGAAAAATCTGCCACAATGAACTTCATACCTTCTCGTGGTATAAAAGCAGTACGGATAAGTTCCGACAGAACCTCCGGGATTGAATCATATAATAAAGTAAGAGCATTAAAGTTTCCGCTTCGAACTAAAGCACGGGCCTGTTCCAAATCGGACATATGGTTTTGGGGGAGATTTTGTAGTTGAATCAGCCTGCCAGAGAATCTGCCAGTTCTGTTGGCTCCGTAAAACTGAAACATTCCTCTTGCACGACCGTCACTACATACCGCATTCTCCATTGCTGTGTATTTTTTCACCGATGATTTTGCAAGTTGCTGACGTAGCTCCAAAACAGTACCTAGTGGTTCAGGAGCTGTCTTTAACATCTCAGCGACCGCTTTTTTACCAAGGGACTCTGTTTCTAGCCCATTATCATTTAGCCAGTCTTTCATTTGTTGCACAGAGTTTGGATTTTCTAAATTGGTTATATCTTGCATTAAAGCCATTAGCTTTTCTCGGGACTGTTCATCCATCTTGACAGCCTGTTTTACGAAGGTCATGTCAATGGCAATGCCACGATCATTGATTACCTGGTCGAGATGATATTCCTCCCAGATGTTCTCTGGTACTTGAAAATTGGATAATCTCTGTTGTATTGACATCTCGGATTCCACATCGCGAATGTTATAAACTTTAAACCGTTCCCATTTATCCATGTCGTGTTCTGGCAGATTGCGAACTCTACCTCCATTTGATTTTGTAGGGGAGCAAGGGGTACAAAAATATTTGATGAGGTCTTTGCCCTCTGTTAACTTTTGTTTCTCCAAACCTAGAACTGCACCGACTCCCTCCAAAGAAAGAGGTAATCCCATATATGCCGACCATATCATGGAACATTTCCATGATGCAGGATCAAGATAATCTGTAAGGTTAAGCCATTTTGATAGACAAACACGCTCGAACATTGCATTGAAAGCCCACTTGGTAACGGAGTCATCCATAAGAGCGTTTATAATTTCATCTGGGATTTCCTCCCCGCAGGCAAGATCAACCACCTGTACTTCACCGCCATCCACCGAATAACCAAATAGTAGAATTTCAAAATCATCACTCTCTGCATAACGGTAAACGCCGGACTTTTGAAGATTGGCACTGCTAAATGTTTCAATATCAATAGAAATAGAATTCATGTATAACCGCCCTTTCCAATGCAAACGAGGTGGCAGAAGAACAACTTCCACCACCTCGTCTGTATTTATTCTTTATGCTAGAAAATCATCATCTTCAATCGTTGTGAAATCATCAGCAGCATTGGTTCTTCCGCCTAAAGGCTCTCCATCTCTTATCTTCTGGATGTTCCAAGACCACAAGCTACACCCTTATTGCCATTAGAGTTAAAAGCGTAGAAATTTAGGGATACTCTTGCATAACAACCGCTGTAAACCTCGTTGCGATCCAAGATAGGTCTAACTGCTTTATCTACTATTTGAGGTGGAGTCTTGCTGTTGGCATTGCAAAAACTGTACTACTTTAACAATCCTATCTCCACAACCCGACTAATTGATCTAAACTGTCAACTCAACCCTATTACTTTCAGGGTAATAGATATGTTTCCTCAAAGAATAAAAAAAGGGTTTCCCAGCATCATCATCTTCCTAAAAATAGTCAAACGAAAAATGCAATGTCAGGAAATCCTTTATTTATCAGTACTTTGAATGGACCTTATTTCTCCACCCTAGTCATCAAGGCAACACACTCCACATGCATGGTCATTGGAAACATATCGACTGGCTGGATTTCTTTTGTTTTGTATCCACCGTCTTCTAATATTCGCAAATCGCGAGCGAGGGTGGCTGGGTTGCAGGAAACGTAGACGACTTTTTTCGGTTTCATTTGCAAAATCGTTTGTAGTAGAGCTTCATCACAACCTTTTCTAGGTGGATCAACGATGAAGACATCTGCATGTATTCCCTGTTCATACCATTTTGGAATAACCGTTTCAGCTTGTCCGACAGCAAATTCTACATTAGTAATCTGATTCAATTGTGCATTCCGGCGCGCATCTTCAATTGCTTCTGGTACTATTTCTACACCATATACTTTCTTTGCTTGTTGGGCTAAAAATAATGAGATCGTGCCAATCCCACAATAAGCATCAATCACGGTTTCTTCCCCGTTCAACTCTGCATATTCTAGCGCTTTTTCATATAAAACCTTCGTTTGCTTTGGATTCACTTGATAAAAAGATTGCGCAGAAATAGCGAATTTCACATTCCCAATATAATCATAAATAACATCTTGCCCCCAAAGAACTTTCGTTTTCTCTCCTAAGATGACATTGGTTTTCTTCGAATTAATATTTTGTATAATTGAAGTTACACCTTGAATGCGCTCCGTGATCTCTTGAATCATTTTTTTCTTATGAGGTATATCCTCCGTTCTTGTAATGAACACCACCATGATTTCACCTGTTTGATGACCATATCGTGCCATTATATGCCGAAGCGTTCCTTTATTTTTCCCTTCCTCATACGGTTTGACCCCATAGCGGTTACAAATCTCTTTTACCACTTGAATGACTTCATCACTTTTTTCTTGTTGTATTAGGCATGATTCCATATCAATAATTTCATGACTTCTCTTTTGGTAAAAACCAGCGACTAACCCACCTTCTCGTTCACCGACAGGTACTTGTGCTTTATTCCGATATCGCCAAGGATCTTCCATTCCTAAAACAGGATGTATCTTCACATCTTCAATTTTTCCTATACGTTGGATCACGTCATGAACATGTTTTCCCTTCGCTTTTAACTGTCCCTCATAACTTAAATGCTGAAGTTGACAACCACCACATTCATCATAAATGAGACAAGGGGGATCCTCCCGGTTAATACTTTTTTCAATTAATTGGACTAATTGGGCAAACCCATATCCTTTATTTAACTTTGCAACTTTCACTTGCGCTTTTTCACCAGGTAAAACATGGGGAATAAAAAGTGGATAGCCTTTCACCTTTGCGACACCATTCCCATCATGTGTTAAATCCTCAATATGGACATCGAGCATTTCATCCTTCTTTACAGGTGCTTGAATTTTTGCCACGATTACTCACCTATTTCATTCAAAATTCAAAACTGAAACTTATTGTACCATAAAGTGAAACTTCATTCAGTGGAGAGATAAAAAGGGCATCCAATCAGTCGACTTTTCCGACTTTTGGATGCCACTTTTCACGCTTCATCATGGTTATATATCTGTATTGTAAAGGTTCAAATTTCACGTTCTTTACAATCAGAAATCGCCGATTACTTCTAAATCTCCTATACTTCTCATCTCAACGCTGATAAAGAGCCTGTCCCTCATCAGTCAATTTGGTCTTGTGGGCGAATCTTATCTTTAGGTACGAATACTTCAAGATGTCGATAGAGATTTTCAAATTCAGCGGGTAGTACTCCACCTAGTTCTCCATCCAAATTAAGTAATGCACTTTCAGGGGAATTCACCTTTATATGATTCGCTTGTGTATAAATAACATTAGGATGCTGCATATGTTCTCCTCTTAATGCCAAGGTTACTACCCGAATAAATTCGGCTAAGTTTGTTTTCTTTAAAATAAGTAGAGAGAAAAGACCATCATTAATAGAAGAATCAGGAGCTAACTTTTCAAATCCACCAACCGAATTTGTTAGTCCAATTAGAAATAACATCGCATCCCCTTCGAAAATTTTACCGTCATATTCAATCGTTAGCGGAGTCGCTTTAATAGACGGAAGCATTTCGATTCCTTTTAAGTAGTAGGCAAGTTGTCCAATCATTGTTTTTAATTTACTCGGGACTTCATATGTTAATTCTGTGATTCTTCCACCACCAGCTATATTAATGAAGTATTTTTCATTCATCCGGCCAATATCAACGGGAATGGTATCTCCTCTTACAATAATATCCACTGCCTTTGGAATATCACGGGGGATATGTAAAGCGCGTGCAAAATCATTCGTCGTTCCCATTGGAATAACTCCTAACTTCGGACGATAATCTTGCTCAGCCAATCCATTCACAACTTCATTTAACGTGCCATCACCACCTGCAGCGACGACAATATCATATTTCCGTTCAACCGCGATGCGCGCCGCTTCCGTCGCATCTCCTTCAGCTGTCGTAGCATGAGCAGATGTTTCATAACCAGCTTTCTCTAACTTTTGAAGTACATCTGGGAGATGCTTCTTAAATAATTCCCTTCCTGATGTAGGATTATATATTATGCGTGCTCTCTTCATTTTTCTCATCCTAATCTTTATTTAAAAGTAAATAATTCATAGTCGTTCCACCTTTTTACATAATAGCTCAAAAAAACTGATTTATCAATTTAAAACCTTTTATACCCTCTATGGCATTTTAAACATCTTCGAATAGAAAAACCCCTCGATCTTCTAAAAAATGTATGGAGTTTTCAAGAGAAGCTTGGTCAATTTGAAAAACATCATTTACCATTCTCAACCATTGATTTTGATACCGCATATGATATTCTCGAATATTTCTATAAGTCATTACTTTCAGCACATTATTACGCAAATAATAGCAAGAATTCCCTTGAAAACGTACAGCCGTCATCCTTCTCATCGTAATATTTTCATCCTCATCCTTATAAGACGCCTGAATATCCTTTTTTAATCCTTCTTCATCTAACGGAATCCATTCGATTTCTTTCTTTACGAACGATTTCCCATTACTTCGGCGATCTATGATGAAAATATAATCTTTTTTATGAGTAAAAATGATTTCTTCTCCAAAGCCATGCAACACATGCTTCGGTTTATGTGCTAATTCTACCGGTTTCATGATGGGAGATCCATAGCCAACATCAACGTAATATTGGCGACCCTCTATCACCACCATTAAAGCCAAATGCCCAGGATGAACGCGAATATAATGACATACAAAACCAAGAAATCTTAGTAGTCGGGCAAAGCTAATATTTAATGTAAAGCAAGTCCCTCCCCAGCCCTTTTGAGCAAAATTTGAAACAAATGAATCAAACGAAGGAACCCCTTTTGATAGATGCTCAAAGTAATGAAATTTACTGAATGTCTCATAGGGAATACGGAGTAAATGATGTTGCAATATTCTTTGTAAATAGTTTAAACTTGGTATTTCTTTCTCAAGTTTTAACAGTTGTAAGTATTGGTATACTGAATCCATGTTGAACACCCTTTTATAATGGAAATAATTGAGTAATGAGAAATATTTAGCCAAAGTAAAAAAAGAATTTATACTACAAAAAAATGGTTGAAATCAAGTTCTATTATCCCTATTTCTCACAAAATCTTATACTTTCTTGCATTTTCATGGTAATATGGTGCGTATAGTATAATTGAGATGAAAAATTAGATGTAAAAAAACAATCGGGACACCGATAAACGTTTTTTCTATTGATAGCACATGAGATTAACGCCCCATAGGATCAGTTAGATGATGTTTCTGTGGAATCTATTATATAATAAATCAGCTTTAAATCTGTGCGAACTGTATGCTCACCCTTATAACAGGAAAGGAGGCAGCACACGATGACTCTGCAAAAAAATGGGCAATCCTCCCTGTCACTATTGCCATGTTATTTTTTCTATTGCTCATTGGATCAAATAAAGATCAAGCGATAGAAGGAGATGTAGAGGCGCAACTTATTTCCTTAATAGAAAAAAAATCAGCTAACCAAACTGTCTATATAGATTTCAAAAAAGACTTAAACATAGAGTTTGATAACGTATATCTTTTTCCACCTTATACTAAAGAAGAAGACCAAAAGAAAATATTGACATTTGATTGGGTTAGAGTGAAGGACATCGGGATTCAATTCCGAGATGATATTAATTTATTTATTTTCATGAAAGACGAGAAACTCGTTGACACCATTCAACTTCCTAGAAATTATAAAATCAAACTCACAGAGCCACTAAATAATGAATATCGAATTTCCTCAACGATTGGAATCGTAAATACTTATAAAAATTAATTTGCGGATCGTCTCCCAAATTCTATTTGAGCAAAAAAAGTAATCCCCATATCCATTTGATGAAGGATGT
The DNA here is from genome assembly GCF_030813365.1 of Oikeobacillus pervagus. Classification (NCBI taxonomy): domain Bacteria; kingdom Bacillati; phylum Bacillota; class Bacilli; order Caryophanales; family Bacillaceae; genus Oikeobacillus; species Oikeobacillus pervagus. Next base: position 13,237 of record NZ_JAUSUC010000027.1, on the reverse strand, counting down.
GGGGATTACTTCTTTTTCATAGAAATATGTAGGCATTACCCATGATAAATCTTTTCAGCAATGGCTGACTTCATACTTTGGTATACTTCTTTCCAAAGGTTCTTATCTTCCAAATACATTTTTTGTAATGATTGAATGACCTGTTTTTGTTTCTCTTCGAATTTAGGGTGATCTTTAGGAGGTAGACCGGATCGATTTTCGTGAACGATTTGTTGAACGGCTTCTGCACGTGGTCCCCATGCGACTACCTCTTCCCCGTCCTTCTTCATAAAGATGAAGATTGGGATGGATCTGGATGTTCCATTCGTTAAATACTGATCCATTAATTCTAAATTTTCATCGCGGTATAAGAAGCGTACTTCGATATCGCATTGTTCAGCTAGGCGTAAAAGAACCGGTACATTTAACATCGCATCACCGCACCAATCTTCCGTTAGCACGAGCACTTGGAGTTCCTCTCCCTGTAGCTTTTCGATAAATTCCCCTTCTTCTGTCGGCAAGCGAAAATGCCGAAATATATATGCAACATTTTCATGATTTGTTTCCATCCGAGAAAGATATTCTGTCGAACTCAATCCTTTTTCAAACCAATCTAATAATTCCATAATAAATCCTCCATCCATTGGTTTCTCACTGTTATAATTCGATATGAATAGTGGAAATCCTTTTTATTCACAGCTATTCATTTTCACATGTAAATTTTTAAATTTTCATAAATTTTATAAAAAGTGGTTGATTTGAAACGAAATCAATCTTATAATTATAGAAAAATATTTATATTTATGAGTTTTTATAAATAAAAATACAAAAACGGAGGTTTACTAATGAAGGCAGCCGTAATAGGTGCTTCCGGATATGGTGGAGTTGAGCTAATACGTCTTTTATCCCGTCATCCGGAAATATCCTTGCACTCCATCTATTCGTCCAGTAAAGATCAAGTCCCGGTTACAAATGAATATCCACATTTACATTCTATTTGTACGTTAAATCTTGAAAAAATTGATGTGGAAAAAATAATAAATGAAGTTGATATGGTTTTCCTAGCTGTACCATCTGGAGTATCGAAGGAACTTTCACCTCAGCTTTTAAAAAATAATACGAAAGTAATTGATTTATCAGGAGATTTACGACTGAAAAATCCTGAAGATTACAAAACATGGTACAAGAAAGCCCCAATTGAACAAACCTGGTTAGATAAAGCCGTTTATGGTTTAACAGAATGGAATCGTGAAACAATAAAAAATGCTACACTGCTTTCTAATCCTGGCTGTTATCCAACGGCCGCGTTGCTCGGATTAGCACCAGTCGTTCAAGAAAAAATCATTGATGGAAATCATCTTATTATTGATGCTAAATCAGGTGTTTCTGGCGCCGGAAGAGGATTATCAACCAATATTCACTTTGCTGAAATGTACAATAACTTCAATATCTATAAAGTCAATCAGCATCAACATATACCTGAGATCCAGCAGCAGTTAGTTGAGTGGGATCAACATATAGGTCCAATCACTTTTTCAGCTCATTTATTACCCATTACAAGAGGAATTATGACAACCATTTACGCACCATTGGCAAGACCAATGACGACGAAAGAGTTACACGAATTATATCAAAGCATCTATGAGAAAGAATATTTTGTCCGTGTACGTTCATTAGGTGAATTCCCGAGTTTGAAAGATGTAGCGGGAGCAAACTTTTGTGATATCGGAATTGACGTCGATGAACGAACAAATCGCGTAACCATCGTTAGTACAATAGATAATTTAATGAAAGGAGCTGCAGGTCAAGCGATTCAAAATGCGAATCTCATGTTTGGCATCGATGAAACGTGCGGGCTTGATAGCTTTCCTATCTATCCGTAAGAATGGAGGAATTACAGATGCAAGCTGTGAAGGAAGAAAATCAAGAAATATCTGAAGTGAAGAATGGGTCTGTTGTGACACCAAAAGGATTCAGAGCAGCAGGAGCTCATGCTGGATTACGCTATTCAAAAAATGATATTGGGGTCATCTTTAGCGATATTCCTGCAAATAGTGCAGCCGTTTATACGACAAATCGTTTTCAAGCCGCTCCCATAACCGTGACGAAAGATAGTTTGGAAAAGGAGCAAAAGCTTCAAGCGATTTTTGTAAATAGTGCCTGTGCCAATGCATGTACTGGAAAACGCGGTCTCGCTGATGCCTATCAAACCCGTTCATGGGTGGCAGAAAAATTCAACATCCCAGAACATTTCATCGCGGTATCGTCAACAGGTGTCATCGGTGAATATTTGCAAATGGATAAAATTCAAAAGGGGATTTCCTTACTAGATCCGAAAGCAACATCGGAAAGTTCCGAGGAATTTGCAAAAGCAATCCTTACAACAGATTTGGTGACAAAACGTAGTTGCTTTAAAACAGTCATTGATGGAAAAGAGGTTGTTGTAGGTGGCGTTGCCAAAGGATCAGGGATGATTGAACCGAATATGGCGACAATGTTAGCATTCGTAACGACAGATGCCAATATCTCTTCAGAACATCTTCACACTGCATTGAAAGAAGTGACAAATCATACCTTCAACCAAATTACAGTGGATGGAGATACATCAACGAATGACACGGTAGTCGTTATGGCGAACGGGTTAGCAAATAACGCACCCCTTTCCCCTTCTCATCCGGAATGGAAGAAGTTTATTGCTCTACTTCAATCCGTTTGCGCTAATCTTGCAAAGAAAATTGCACGTGACGGAGAAGGCGCTACGAAATTAATTGAAGTGCAAGTGCTCGGAGCTACGAACGATGAAGAAGCCCGTGCGATTGCCAAAACGATCGTTGGATCCAATCTTGTAAAAACAGCGGTATTCGGTGCAGATGCCAACTGGGGAAGAGTGATTTGTGCTGTTGGATATAGTAATGCGAAGATTGACCCAGAAAAAATTGATATCGCAGTCGGACCTTATCCAATCATGATCCATTCTGAAGTAGTCCCCTACTCTGAAAAAGAGGTCACGGATTATTTAAAAAGTGAGTTAACAAAATTCACCGTGAATTTAAATATTGGAGAAGGACATGGAATGGCTTGGGGCTGTGATTTAACATATGATTATGTCAAAATCAATGCTAGTTATCGCACATAAGGAGGAAAAAATGAAAACGGCAGTTGTAAAATGTGGCGGTAGTGTCATTGGCGAACTTTCAGATTCCTTTTTTCAAAGTATGAAAGAAATGATGAAAAATGGTTATCGGATTGTTTTTGTACACGGTGGTGGGCCAGAAATCAACTCGATGCTTGAAAAGCTTCATGTAAAAAGCGAGTTTAAAGACGGATTACGAGTAACGAGTAAAGAGGTTCTTGATATTGCTGAACTTGTTCTTGCAGGAAGTACAAACCGTAAACTCGTGCGAATGCTTCAATCACATGGAATTGAAGCTATTGGCATCAATTCTAGTGACCATCGAATATTGCAAGCAGATTTTATCAATCAAGACGAGTTAGGTTATGTGGGCGATGTTACCTCTGTTCACCAAGAATTTATTCAAAATCTATGTGAGCAAGGTGTTCTCCCCGTGTTAACACCGATCGGGTTAGGCCCAAATCATACAATTTTAAATGTGAATGCAGACCATGCTGCTAGTGCCATTGCCAAGGCATTGCAAGCAGATCGATTCTTAATGGTCACCGATGTAGATGGTGTTCTTCACAAGGGAGAACTCCTTTCAACTTTAACCGAAAAAGAAGCAAATTCCTTCATAAAAGAAGGAGTAATAAATGGTGGCATGATCCCTAAAGTGACATCCGCCTTAAATGCATTTTCTGAATATGTAAATCATGTCCATATTGTTTCTGGAAAAAAATCTTTTTACAATGCTGGAAAATGGTATGGAACAGAATTAACGAAAGAGAAGGTGACAGTATGAGCCATTTATTCCCCACTTACGCACGTTGGAATGTGACCCCTGCAAAAGCAGAAGGGTCTTGGCTAACCGATCAATCAGGGGATGTCTACTTAGATTTTACTTCAGGGATTGGCGTATCCAATCTTGGGCATATTCCGAAGCAAGTAAAAAAAGCAGTCGATAAACAACTCCAAGCATTTTGGCACACATCTAATTTATTCCAGAGTCCTCTTCAAGAAGAAACAGCCAAAATTTTAGCAGAGGCCTCTCATCTTGATCTTGTCTTTTTCTGTAATAGTGGTGCCGAAGCGAATGAAGCAGCGATTAAATTAGCAAGGAAATCGACAGGGAGATCAAAAATCATTACATTTTTGAAATCCTTCCATGGTCGAACATATGCAACAATGGCTGCTACAGGGCAAGAAAAAGTGAAGCTCGGTTTCGGTCCCATGCTTGAAACATTTGAATATGTCCCTTATAACGATATCGAAGCTGTTAAAGAAGCCCTTGATGACAATACAGCTGCCGTCATGTTAGAAGTGATTCAAGGAGAAGGTGGCGTAAATGAAGGGAACGCAGACTTTCTACAAGAGGTTGAAAAGCTTTGCCATGAGAATGGTTCGCTTTTTGTTATTGACGAAATTCAAACTGGAATTGGGCGTACTGGAAAACCATTTGCCTTCCAACATTATGACCTACACCCAGATATCGTTTCAAGTGCCAAAGGAATTGCAAACGGATTTCCTTTAGGTGCCGTTATTGGAAAAAAAGAGTTGGCTGAAACCTTCTCCCCTGGCTCCCATGGTTCTACTTTTGGAGGCAATCCTGTCGCTTTATCCGCAGCAAAAGCGACGCTTAACACTATTTTTGAAGACAGTTTTTTAAACGAGGTCCAACAAAAGGGGGAACTTCTAACCTCTCTTTTAAAAGAGCAGTTATCAGGAGTTGAAATCGTCAAAGGAGTAAAGGGAAAGGGCTTAATGATTGGAATAGAATTAAGTGAAGAAGCCACACCATATGTAACCGCTGCAAGAGAGGAAAAACTACTGATCTTGTCAGCCGGTACAAATGTTATCCGTCTCCTTCCACCTTTGACCGTATCAGAAGAAGAGATTTCACAAGCTGTAAAAATAATAGCCAGTGTCTTAACAGCCAAAGTACAAATATCATAAGAAAAAAGGGCCTATCCAACTATGGAAGGGCCCTTTTTTCTTAGAAGTTCCGCCCAGCTCCACCACCCCCAGCTGAACCGCCTCCCCCTCTACGGTCACTGCCTCCTCCATCTCTTCCACCAGAACGAAGTAAGCTTGAAAGAATTTGAATTAAGATATGTGTAAAGGTACCGCCAAAATATTTCATATCTAAAAAAATCAAAATGGCAAACACGATGATAAGAATGAATACCACCCAAGCTGGAAGTCCTTCTTCTTGATGTTGGGCTACATTAGATCCTTGATTATCCCCTAAATGGTCGAAGGAGATTCCATATTCCTTTGCCACTTCTTTTGCTAATTGTTGATATGTTTCTGTAATGGCCAGTCCATCATTTCCTGCTTCGATATGAGGTTTCATATACTGATCGATGATTCTACCCACTTTTCCATCAGGCAGCGCCCCTTCAAGCCCATATCCAACCTCAACTTGAACAGCTTCTCGATTATTTTCCCAATAGTTTTTTACAAATAAAATTAAAACACCATTATCCTCATCTTTCTTCCCCAATCCGTATTCCCTATAGGCCTTATTAGCAAATTGTGCCTTCTCTACATGACCATCCAGCTTATCCATGGTTAACACAGCTATTTGTGCGGATGTTTCATCATCTAAAACCCTAGCTAAACTGATCAGTTCTTCCCGCTCTTCATTTGTCAAAATATGAGCGGTGTCTTGTACATATAGATCTCCAACCGGTTTTGGAACTTCACTTGCTTGTGTGAATTGGGGAAATAACCCCAAAACAGATATGAATATCAGAGTAAGAAATAAGAGGGGTCTCTTCAGCATCGATTACTCCCCCTCAAAATCAACTTTTGGTGCTTGTTTAGCTCCTTGATCAGCTTTAAAATACTCTTTTTCCTCAAATCCAAACATTCTTGCGACAATCGTACCAGGGAATCGTTTAACATCTTTATTAAAACTAGCCACTTCCGTATTGTAATCCTGTCTGGCTACTGCAATTCTATTTTCTGTTCCTGCGAGTTCATCCATTAATTGAGTAAAGTTTTGATTAGCTTGTAATTGTGGATAATTTTCTACTACAACGAGCAATCGACTTAGGGCACTAGATAATTCAGCATCTGCATTTGCTTGTTCAGCCGGTGTATTTGCCCCTGCTAATCTCGCTCTTGCATCGGAAATACTTTGGATAACTTCCTTTTCATGACTTGCATACCCCTTTACCGTACTAACAAGATTCGGTATTAAGTCCATTCTTCTTTGTAATTGGTTTTCAATTTGTGAATAGGCTTGATCAACATTTTCTTCACTTGAAACAAATTGATTATAGCTAGAAAATAGACCAATGGCGATCAAAACGAGAACAACCCCGATCACTATAAGTGACATAAGTCCTTTTTTCATTGTCTCTTCCCTCCTCATATTTGTATACGTTGATTGATCTTGAAAGTTTCACATCAGTATAAAGTTCATTGCTTTAATTCTGTTTTCGTCCATTTTATCCCACCGTCACGGGCAGTAAAACCTCCACCTCAAAATGATTCCCTAAAGATCCGATAATTCAACTAACATTCAGTGGGGGATGAAGAAAACTAACACTGAATGTTAGTTGAGCTTTATAATTAGGGCAAATAGATTGATAATATGTAATGAACTAGAGCCTATCACAAAATTTTTTGAAGTGGAACCGAGATCTACAATTCCTCCCGGTTCCAAATTATTCACCTATTTCCAGACTTTTATACTTGCCACAAAAGCATAAGAGGGATATTCCCACCTAAAAGAGATAAAAGACTTTTACCCAAATATATCGGGATATAATTTCACCATTGCTTCTGAGATCATATCTGCCATTTCCCTAGCTTGTTCTTCAATTGCATCATATATTTCGATATCTTTCTGATAGTTCATGTTGATCATATTTATAGCTTCCTGTTTGGTTAAATCTAAATGTTGATAGAACATGTCCCTGACTTTTTCCTCGGGCAAATACCGGTTAATACGACTAAGAAATACAGCAATCTCATCTGCATTTGCGTACCATTTTTGCTCTGCCATCATAGCCGCTTGTTGGTCACCGGCTAAAGTTGCTTTTACAAGATCTGCAGCAAATAGAAGATGTTCCTTAATTAAAGTAGCATAGCGATCAGCCGCAGCATCCCCATACAATGGTCGAATCATCTCTCCCATATGTGTTGCATTTTGCAAAAGACGTGCAATAACATATTCTACATCTGGCAACTTAAAGGTTAGGCTTATAATCGCCATTCTCGTCCATGCCACATGCTCCTCCCAAAGACTACGATTATCTCTCATGAGATCCACTGCTGCCTGACTAATACATTGATTTTGTCGCGTCCGTTGGAATACAGATTGTGCAACTGGCATGGAATAATGTGGTCCTACCGAAGAATAATATGGATTCACTCTAGGGTTTGGCACAAAAGCTCCCCCAGCTGTTGGATGATAATGTGGTGCTAACAACCTATAATGATCACCTGATGGAACAATATAGGAAAATCCCCCATTTGAATAACAGTTCATGTTTTTCCCCCACTCCTCTATATCATGATCCAATTAAATGCCCATTATAGTGTATTCTTTTTGAATTGGTTGGGTGAGGGTCTCATAATGGAAAAAGACAAAAAGACTGTCCCTCATACGGAGTAGACAGTCTTTTCCAATATTATCGTTTTTGAATTTCTTCTTGTAAAATTTTGTTGACAATTTGTGGGTTGGCTTGGCCTTTTGTTGCTTTCATAACTTGTCCAACAATAGCCCCAATCGCCTTTGTTTTTCCACCCTTGTATTGTTCTACCACTTTTGGATTATTATCTAATGCTTCCGTTACAAATCCGCGTAATTGATTTTCATCAGAAATTTGCACGAGACCTTTGTCTTTTACAATCTTTTCTGCATCTCCGCCATTTTCAACTAATTCTTTAAAGACTTGTTTAGCAATTTTGGATGAAATCGTTCCATTTTCGATCAATTTAATCATCCCAGCTAATCCATCTGGAGTAAGGGCTATTTCGTGAAGCTCTTTTCCTTCTGAATTTAAATATCCAGATAATTCCCCCATAATCCAGTTAGAAGCTTGTTTCGCATCTCCCCCTGCAACTACTGTTGCCTCGAAGAAATCAGCCATTTCTTTTGTAACAGTTAAAACCTTTGCATCATATGCAGGTAGGCCCAGCTCTTCAATATAGCGCTTTTGACGAGCATCTGGAAGCTCAGGAATTTCAGCACGAATGCGCGCTTTCCAATCATCATCAATATATAATTGGACTAAGTCTGGTTCTGGAAAGTAACGATAATCATCGGATCCTTCTTTTACACGCATTAATAGCGTTTTTCCTGTTGCTTCATCAAAACGGCGTGTTTCTTGTTCAATCACTCCACCGTTAGATAGAACATATTCTTGACGTTCTTGCTCGTATTCTAATCCCTTTCGAACAAAGTTAAAAGAGTTTAAGTTTTTTAGCTCTGTTTTAGTACCAAATTCTTTTTGGCCAACTGGACGTAGGGAAATATTGGCATCACAGCGTAAAGACCCTTCCTCCATCTTACAATCAGAAACACCTGTATATTGAATAATCGATTTAAGTTTTTCTAAATAAGCATAGGCTTCTTCTGGTGTACGAATATCAGGTTCAGATACAATTTCGATTAATGGTGTACCTTGACGGTTAAAGTCTACTAATGAATAACCATTACCTGTATGAGATAACTTTCCTGCATCCTCTTCTAAATGAAGACGAGTAATCCCGATTTTTTTCTTTTCACCGTTCACTTCAATTTCAATCCAGCCATTTTCTCCAATCGGTTGGTCAAATTGAGAAATTTGGTATGCTTTCGGATTGTCCGGATAGAAGTAGTTTTTTCGGTCAAATTTCGTTTCAGTTGCCACTTCACAATTAATCGCCATCGCAGCTTTCATCGCGTATTCAACAGCACGTTTATTTACAACAGGTAATACACCTGGATAACCAAGATCAATGACCGTTGTATTTGTATTTGGTTCTGCCCCGAAATGAGCTGGAGCAGATGAGAAGATTTTAGATTCTGTTTTCAATTCAACGTGAACTTCTAAGCCAATCACTGTTTCATACTTCATATTTTTTTCACCCCTTACAACATTGGTTTTTGTTTATGAAATTCAGTGGCTTGTTCAAAAGCATGAGCCACTCGGTAAACTGTACTTTCGTCAAAGTGTTTTCCAATGATTTGAAGACCTAATGGTAGACCACCAGAGAATCCACATGGAATCGAAATCCCTGGTACACCCGCTAAGTTCACAGTGATTGTTAAAATATCATTCGCATACATCGTTAATGGATCATTGATATTTTCGCCAATTTTAAATGCTGGAGTTGGAGTGGTTGGGCCAACAATCACATCATACTTCTCAAAAATATCTTCAAAATCTTTTTTAATTAATGTACGAACTTGCTGTGCTTTTTTATAATAAGCATCATAATAGCCCGAACTTAACGCAAAAGTACCAAGCATGATTCGACGTTTCACTTCTTCACCAAAGCCTTCAGCTCTCGTTTTCTTATATAGATCGATTAAATTCGTCGCATTTTCAGTACGGTATCCGTAACGAATTCCATCAAAGCGGGCTAAATTGGAAGATGCTTCTGAAGAGGCTAGTAAATAGTAAGTAGCAATTCCATACTTCGAATGTGGTAAAGATACTTCTTCCCAAGTCGCCCCTAATGATTCTAATACTTTTAAGGCAGATAAAACGGACTCCCGAACTTCTTCGTTTACCCCTTCACCTATATATTCTTTTGGAACAGCGATCTTTAAGCCCTTCACATCGCCTGTTAACGCTTGAACATAATTCGGAACATCTAGCTGTGCAGAAGTTCCGTCCATTGGATCGACCCCAGAAATCGCTTGTAAAAGATAGGCATTATCTTCTACATTTCTTGTGATGGGTCCAATTTGATCCAAAGAGGAAGCAAACGCAACTAAACCAAAACGAGATACGCGACCATAAGTTGGTTTTAAACCGACAACTCCGCAAAAAGCCGCTGGTTGACGAATCGATCCACCTGTATCTGACCCTAAAGCAAATGGTACTTCCCCTGCTGCAACCGCCGCAGCTGAACCACCTGATGATCCTCCTGGCACTCGTTCTAAGTCCCACGGGTTTTTCGTTTTTTGGAAACTTGAGTTTTCAGTTGACGATCCCATTGCAAATTCATCCATATTCAATTTTCCAATTGTAACTGCTTCTGCATCATGAAGCTTTGTCATGACAGTCGCATCATAGATAGGATCAAAGTTTTCTAATATTTTACTTGCGCAAGTTGTACGCAATCCTTTTGTGACAATATTATCTTTAATCCCAATTGGCATTCCGAATAAAATCCCTTTATCTTCGTCTGTTCCAAGTTTCTTATCGAGTTCTTTTGCCTTTTGACGAGCATTTTCCTCATCTAATGTGAGAAATGCTTGTACTTTCTCTTCTACTTCACCAATTCGTTGATAAGACTCATTGACTAAATCAGTGACCGTTATTTCTTTCTTATGTAAAGACTGATGGAGATCAGCTAATTTTTGATCAAAAAACGTCATATATAAATCCCTCCCCTATTCAATAATGGATGGCACGCGAACTTGACCATCTAAGTGATCTGGGGCATTTTTCAATACCTCTTCACGTGGTAGCCCTTTCTCTGCCTTATCTTCCCTTAATACATTTTTAATGTCCAAAACATGTGATGTTGGTTTCACATTGGATGTATCTAGCTCGTTCAATTGTTCTGCAAATGTGATGATGGCATCTAAATGATTCGTGAACTTTTCTGCCTCTTCTTCAGTAATCGCTAAACGCGCAAGATTTGCAACATGTTTTACTTGTTCAGTTGAAATACGTGACACTTTCCTTCACCTCCAAAAAAAGTCGAGCATAAGCCATAATATCGATCTTATCAAATCAGAATAGCCAAAAGCAATGATACACTCCCCATTGTATACAACGTATATTTTAACATGTTTGTTAGGCAGGGAGTAACTATGCATGCATAAATATTTAGACTGTTTTCATAAAATAAAACTTCATTCGGAACAAAGGAATCTTTGTCACTTCTTAAGGTAGAAAACTTAATTATATTAAAATATAAAAAAACAGGGAGACCCCCTGTTATCATCATGCTTATGGATACTTTCATTATCAGTAAATAGTGAACATTCCCACTTGTCACCTTTACATTATATCTCACTATGTTAACATAATAAACAAAAAACGTCGGTGTTGTCTCAGACTAAAAATGTTGGATAAGCACCTTTTATGTTTTTTATAAAGTGAAACTTCATTCAGTGGAGGTTTTACTGCCCGTTTAAGGCGGGATAAATGAATACAGGGGGTATTAGATGAATTATCAAGTATTTATTTCATTGGGTATCTACTTTATTGCGATGATGCTCATTGGACTATATGCTTATCGAAAAACAAATAATTTAAAGGATTATATGTTAGGGGGGCGTGATCTTGGGCCCGCCGTCACCGCCTTGTCTGCCGGTGCATCTGATATGAGTGGATGGATTTTGATGGGGCTTCCTGGCGCCATGTATGCCACAGGAATTTCAAAAGCTTGGATTGCCATCGGATTAACGACAGGAGCCTTTTTTAACTATTTATTACTAGCTCCGCGCCTCAGAACATATACAAGTGTTGCCAATGACTCTATTACAATTCCAGATTTTCTAGAAAATCGATTTGGTGACTCCAAAAGGTTATTGCGCTTAGTTTCCGCTATTGTGATTATTATCTTCTTCACATTATATACTTCAGCAGGCGTCGTCTCTGGAGGCCGCTTATTTGAATCCGCTTTTAACCTTAATTATCATGTGGGACTATTTGTAACAGCTGGCGTTGTGATTGCTTACACATTATTTGGAGGATTCCTAGCTGTAAGCTTAACTGATTTTGTCCAGGGCTGTATCATGTTTGTCGCCTTAATATTAGTACCGAGCGTTGCTTTAACCGATCTCGGTGGACCTTCAGTGGCATTAAGTGAAGTACAAAGTGTTGATCCTCAACTTTTAAATCTTTTCAGAGATGTTTCCATTGTGAGTATCCTCTCTTCCCTCGCATGGGGTCTAGGGTATTTTGGTCAACCACATATTATCGTCCGTTTTATGGCGATTAAGTCTGTAAGAGAAATTAAAGTCGCCCGAAGAATCGGAATGAGTTGGATGATTATTTCTCTTATTGGCACTTCATTAGTTGGTTTCGCAGGAATCGCTTATATGTCAATCCATCAGATTCCAATAGATGACCCAGAAACAATTTTTATCGTATTCTCAGAAATACTCTTCCATCCGCTTATTACGGGCTTTTTATTCGCAGCGATTTTAGCAGCGATCATGAGTACCATTTCATCACAATTATTAGTCACTTCAAGTGCCTTAACAAAGGATTTCTATAAAGCCTTTTTAAAAAGAAATGCCTCAGATCGTGAACTAGTATTGGTTGGAAGACTTTCTGTATTACTTGTTTCAGTTGTTGCGGTTCTTCTCTCCTATACACCAAATGATACGATCTTAAATCTAGTAGGGAATGCTTGGGCTGGCTTTGGAGCGGCATTTGGTCCTACGATTCTATTAAGTCTCTACTGGAAACGTATGAATAAGTGGGGGGCTTTATCAGGAATGATGGTCGGGGCATTAACTGTAATCATTTGGATTAGTATCCCAGCCTTAAAGGATTACATGTACGAAATGATTCCGGGATTCTTCCTTAGCTTGATCACTGTCATCACTGTAAGTTTCCTTACAAATAAGCCTAATCAAGAAATTAAACAAACGTTTGATTTGATGAAAACAACATTAGAAAAAGAAATAAAATCTTAACATCTGTTCCCTTAAACAAACGTTTGATGAAAGACCAAATGCGCAAGCGGCTATTCATCAGCGTACGGATTTCGCAAGTTTCGACTGAGATAAAGGAAACACATCGAGCCGGTTTTGCGAACTGATGTTGACTTATCGTAGAGAGAAAACGAAGAAATTCGCTAGCCGATAGGCGCTGGAGTTAGTAGTGACCAAATGTTCAAGCGCTTGTTCACAGGAAAGACAATCGAGTAGAGTGAACGAATCGGAATTTTGATTCGTTCGACCCTCTCACACCACCGTACGTACGGTTCCGTATACGGCGGTTCAATAATTTG
>NZ_JAUSUC010000026.1 GCF_030813365.1 Oikeobacillus pervagus | reverse complement strand
GTGCAGCAGCTAACATTTAACTAAATAGCCATTTTTAAAAAATCGAACTCGCACCAAGGGGCAAGTCTGCCCAAAAATCGGTTTTCTCGCAAGACACGTTTCAAATCGTCTCTAACTAGGCTATTTTTTCGGTCTCAATTTCCCTTAGCGTTATAAATTTCATGAAATTCTCAAAGTTTTAGATTGCGGTGAATAATTTAGGTATAATTTTATCTAGGTAAGAAAATATTCAATGAAAAGAAACTGGTGAAAATGATGAAATATTTTACGGATATGAATGGAAATGAAGTGATTCTTAGTTTTGAACCGAATCATTTTCAGCTTCCACAAAAACACGTATTCGTTTTTAGCCAATATCAACATGATTGGTTATTAACCCATCATTCGATTAGAGGATTAGAATTTCCAGGTGGGAAGGTAGAAAAAAATGAAACAATCAAAGAAGCCGCCATTCGTGAAGTATATGAAGAAACGGGCGGGAAAGTGGAGGAATTGGTTCATATTGGCGATTATTATGTGAAGGATCCTAAAAAAACATTTGTAAAGGCCATCTTTTTCGCGAAGATTTCTGAATTAGATAAGAAGGATGATTATTTGGAAACAGATGGCCCTGTTTATGTGTCAAAAGAGACATTGCCTTTCGAATTACAGAAGGAACAGTATAGTTTTATAATGAAAGATGATGTGGTTCCGACGACATTGCGTTATTTAAAGGAAAAAGGGTTTTATTAATTTGAGTCATTGCGTATCAATAGTTTTTCAATGATTGCAACGAGTTGGTACATTACGGTTGCGCAGATGGCGATGATGAGAAGGGATAGTAGGACAAGGGTAAAGTCGAATACTTGGAATCCGTATATAATCATATAGCCAAGTCCTTTCGCGGATACTAAAAATTCACCGACGATCACCCCTACCCATGATAATCCGACATTTACCTTTAAGGTTGATATAATCGCTGGAAAGGAAGCAGGTAGAATGGCTTCTTTAAAAATATGATTACGTGTGGCTCCAAACGTTTGCAAAACCTTTGCGTAGTTGGGGTCGACTTCTCTAAATGATGTGTAGACCACAATCGTCGTAATAATAACGGAAATGATCGCTCCCATTGTGATGATCGATAAATATCCAGGTCCTAAAGCTACGATTAAGATTGGTCCTAAGGCTACTTTTGGCATCGCGTTCAAAATGACAAGATAAGGGTCAAGAACTTTGGATAAAAAGGGTGACCACCACAAAGCCGATGCTAGTATCGTACCTAATAATGTACCGAGAATAAAGCCGAATACGGTTTCAGTTAATGTGACAGTTAGGTGGTTGATTAAGGAACCATCCATGATTTTGTTAATAAATAATTGCCAGATTTGACTTGGTGAGCTAAATATTAATGGGTCAATCCACTGAAAGTAGCTAGCCATTTCCCAAAGTGAGAAGAAGGCGGCAAAGATGAGCAGTTGATAAAAAATCACAAATCGCTTCTCTTTTTTTATTTGACTTATATACTGATCATGGAGGAGTTTGATTTTGTTATTTGTGTTCAAGTAACTCCAACTCCTTCCATATTTGTTGAAAAAAATCGGGGAATTGTGAATGGTTTCTTGCCTCGAAAGGTGAAAGTTCCCGCAATTCTTTTGGTACTTTAAAGATTCTATGAATGCTTCCTGGACTTCTGGAAAGCATGATAATTCGATCACTCATACAGATAGCCTCTCCAATATCATGTGTGACGAGAAGGGCTGTTTTATGAAAAGATTTAAGAGTAGTAAACACTAAATCTTCTAATTTTAACTTTGTTTGATAATCTAAAGCGGAAAAGGGTTCATCTAATAATAATAGTTTCGGATTCACAGCCAATGTTCTAACGAGAGCGACTCGCTGCCGCATTCCTCCAGATAATTGTCTAGGAGATTGTTTTTCCACCCCTTGTAATCCCATCACTTCTAACAAATGAATTGCTTTTTGTTTTGTTTCCTCATTTAAAAGATTCATGACTTTCAGGCCTAAGAAAATATTTTCTTCAATCGATTTCCATGGAAATAGATAATCTTGCTGAAGCATATAACCGATCAGGCTTTTTAACTGATTGGGATTTTTCCCTTCTATGAGAATTTTCCCATTGGTAGGGGAGAGGAGACCTGCCACAATGGACAATAAAGTGGTTTTCCCGCAACCACTTGGTCCAATGAGCGAAATGAATTCTCCCTTCTCGATGGTAAAATGAATATTTTTTAAAGCATTATTGGCTGTCGTAGGAGTAAAATAAGTGTGCGAGATGGAGTCAATTTCAACAAAACCCATCGAAGGTCCTCCTTTATCATTTATTTCCTTCCTTTTTCTAGATGTGGCTGAATGCTTTTTGCGTATTTCCCAAAAGGTTATGCATTACAAATTGAGAGTTATGCACATTTCCCACGAATATATGCGCTAGAACCCGAGATATTTGCACTTCAAGGCTTCATGACTGATGCGGATAAAAGCACGTATGGATCTAGAGCTTTATTTCACAATTTTTTCCGCGATGCTTGTGTCAACTAATGTTTTGTAATCGACTTGACTTGGGAGTTCTCCTGCTTCTTTCATAATATGGATGAGCTGATTCCATTCTTTCTCATCTAATATGGGATCGGTAGCGAAGGAATGTTGGTTTTTATACCGATCGATCACTGTTTCGATGATTTCAATTTCTGTATCTTCAAAATAAGGCTGGATGACTTTGGCGGCTTCTTTTGTGCTATGGGTATTTAACCATTGCTGTGCTTTGTAGATGGCCCTTGTAAATTTCTCAATGGTCTCAGTTTTTTCCTTTAGATAGCTGTTCTTTGTCATAAAAGTGGTGTATGGAACAGTACCGGATTCTTCTCCAAATGAGGCAACAATCTGTCCTTTCCCTTCTTTTTCAAAAATAGATGCAGTAGGTTCGAATAGCTGGACATAATCACCGGTTCCAGAGGCAAAGGCATTCGCAATATTGGCAAAGTCAAC
The DNA here is from genome assembly GCF_030813365.1 of Oikeobacillus pervagus. Lineage (NCBI taxonomy): Bacteria > Bacillati > Bacillota > Bacilli > Caryophanales > Bacillaceae > Oikeobacillus > Oikeobacillus pervagus. The sequence goes on along the minus strand of NZ_JAUSUC010000026.1, from coordinate 41,573 downwards.
ATTTTGGATGAGGTTTACATCATTTTTTGGATCAATTTGATGTTGCTTTAAGACATACTCCCCAACCATCTGTGGCATTCCACCTTTTCGTTGTCCTAAAAAGTCTGCACCTTTTAATTGATCCCAGTTAAAATTTTCTACTTTTTCTCTGGCTACAAGGAATGTTCCATCTGTTTGAGTGAGCTGTGCGAAATTAACGATGGGGTCATTAGCGCCACGTGCATATACATATACAGATGTTTCTGATCCAACTAAGGCGATATCGGCACCATTTGATAATAGGGCTGTCATCGTTTTATCTCCACCCCAAGTCGTCTTGATTTCCACATCTAATCCTTCTTCTTCAAAAAATCCTTTTTCCACTGCAATGTATTGTGGGGCATAAAATATGGATCTCGTTACTTCGGCAACCCGTATTTTTTGCCTTTTTTCTTTTTTCTCCGTTTGTTGGTTACAGGCTGCTAAAGAAAAAATAACGATGGCAGATAGTAATAATGACACCCATTTTATCCACGTTTTTTTCATTGTGATCCTCCTCTAAAAAATGCATTACAAGTGAGTTTTCTTTATCTTATGATTATGGTGAAAATGTGTGATAGCCTATAGAATATATTCATATTTTGTACCCATTATGGGGATCATTAGGCTTGTTAGGAGTTGTTGGTGATATGGAAGGTTTCTATTTTACTGGGGAAAAATATAGATTTCCCTCTCCAAATCCAAATGTAAAGATGTATATTATTACTTATTTGTCTGATGGATTGAAAGTGAAGGGGTTATTAGCAGAACCTAAAGAAAGTGGAGTTTATCCTGGTTTTTTATATTTACGTGGTGGAATCAAAAATGTCGGAATGGTTCGACCTGCGAGAATTGCACAGTTTGCATCTGAGGGGTTTGTTGTTTTTGCTCCTTTTTACCGTGGAAATCGGGGAGGAGAAGGGGATGAAGATTTTGCTGGGCGAGATCGGGAAGATGCTTTCTCAGCCTATCGATGGTTAAAAGAACAACCTAATGTTTTAAAAAGTCAAATTCATGTATTTGGATTTTCTCGAGGTGGGGTGATGGCCCTTTTTACAGCAATCTATATGGAGGGTGTAGCTTCTGTCGTTTCTTGGGGGGGAGTGACGGATATGACTTTAACCTATATGGAAAGAATGGATTTAAGAAGAATGATGAAAAGGGTAATAGGGGGGAGCCCGAATAAGTGCAAATCAAAATATGACGGAAGAACACCTTTATTTGAATTGGGGAAAATAACCTGTCCTGTTCTTATTATTCACGGACTAAAAGATGAAAATGTGTCAGCTGAACATTCTTTCCGATTAGAAAAAGGACTGCACCAACTTGGAAAAGAAGTGACAACATGGTATTTCGAGGATTACACACATTATTTTCCACCAGTTGTAAATAGACAAGTGGTTACAAATTTATGTCAATGGATGAAAAGTCAAGGTGAATCATGTTAGGATAGATGGGAGATCAATAGAGAAAGGGCAGGGGATGATCATGGGAATGCCTTTGGAATTTAATACAATGATTGTGACAAAAGGGGAAGAAATAAGAAAAGAAGAAAATGTTTTTGAATTAACGAAAACTGGATACCGTGTTTATCCATTACATATCCCCATTCACGTTCATAAATTTAAGGATGTAGAAGCGAGTGGGACAGCGATTATCGATCAGTTACAGTGGTCGAATGAAAAAACGGTAATTACTTATCATTTAATCTCCCTTAATACGACAAATTAAAAAAGCGAGACATTGTGTCTCGCTTTTTTAATTTACTGTGTTTCTTTTTTCTCAGTCGTAACTTACGAAATTGGTCCGCCAAGTTTTTCAATTTCAACCGCTACATTGTTAAACTTTTTGAAGTTTTCATTAAATTTCGCAGCAAGTTCTTTTGCTTTTTGTTCGTAAGCTTTATCATCTTCCCATGTTTTCACTGGCTGTAATACTTCATCAGGTACACCAGGCACATGTAAAGGAATTTCTAATCCGAAGATTTCATCTTTAATGGTTTCTGTGCTTTCAAGTTCACCAAGTAAAGCAGATTGAACCATAGAACGAGTATAGGCTAATTTTATACGATTACCTACACCATATTCGCCACCTGTCCAACCTGTGTTCACTAGGTAGACTTGAACATTATGTTCGTCAATTTTCTTCCCTAACATTTCCGCATAACGTGTAGCTGGAAGTGGTAAGAATGGTGAGCCAAAACATGTTGAGAATGTAGCTTCTGGTGAAGTAACTCCACGTTCTGTACCAGCTAATTTAGATGTATATCCGCTTAAGAAATGATACATTGCTTGTTCTTTTGTTAATTTACTGATTGGAGGTAATACTCCAAAAGCATCAGCTGTTAAGAAAATAATTGTATTTGGATGACCTGCTATACTTGGTGTTACAATGTTGTCAATATTTTGAATTGGGTAAGCAACACGTGTATTTTCAGTTAAAGTATTGTCATCATAGTTCGGAATGCGGCTATCTGGATCAAGAACAACATTTTCTAATACTGAGCCAAAGCGAATTGCATCGTAAATTTGTGGTTCTTTTTCACGAGATAAACCGATACATTTCGCATAGCAACCACCTTCAATATTGAAGACCCCGTTCGGTGACCATCCATGCTCGTCATCTCCAATAAGTCGGCGATGAGGATCTGCAGATAATGTTGTTTTTCCTGTTCCAGAAAGTCCGAAGAATAATGCGACATCCCCTTCAAAGCCAACATTGGCAGAACAGTGCATAGATAAAATATCTGATTCAGGTAATAAATAGTTCATAATGGAGAAGATTGATTTTTTAATTTCCCCAGCGTATTCGGTTCCACCAATTAATACGATACGGCGTTCGAATGATACGATGATGAATGTTTCAGAGTTGGTTCCATCCACTTCAGGATCTGCTTTAAAATCTGGAGCAGATAGTATAGTGAATTCTGCTTGATGACTTTCTAACTCTTCTTCCGTTGGACGAATGAATAATTGATGAGCAAAAAGGTTCTGCCAAGCATATTCATTAACTACTTGAATAGGTAGGCGATGTTTTTTGTCAGCTCCAGCGTACCCTTTGAAAACGAAAAGTTCGTCTTTTTGTTTTAAGTAATCCACTACTTTATTATATAAATGATCAAACGCATCTTTGGAAATAGGTCGGTTAACTGAACCCCAGTCAATTTTATCTTTAGTAGAAGGCTCTTCTACGATAAATTTATCTTTAGGTGAACGACCTGTATATTTACCAGTCTCAGCGCAAACAGCTCCAGCTTCTGATAAGATTCCTTCTTTACGGTTTAATACCTTTTCAACTAATTGAGGAACTGATGGTTGCATCATGACGTTTGCACCGTTTAATAATTCCAAAATTTCGCTTGAAACGCTTACAGAGTTCATAGATTTATAACCTTCCTTTGTCTGATTTTTATACGCTTATTTGTTCTAGAAATAGTATAACACATTCGAAGGAATAGTCTATACTATTTAAAAAATTTTTCTTTTGTTTTTTATTTTGTCACATTTTCTTAGAAAATGCTCATTATTTGTCGGAGAATATCTTTCACTAATATAATAAGGTAAAAACATGGTGGAGCAAGTTGTTATTTTAAAAAGACCCTATTTTAGGTCTAGTCAGATTCTTTTGTTGGATTTAGATCAGGAATCTGCTTTGTGTTTTTTCTTTGAGGGATTACATTGGTGCAATTGTTCATGTGATGAAAAACAGGTTGACATGAATTATAGACGTACGTTAACATTGTACCTTGAACGGATACTCTTATCCCGAGTTGGTGGAGGGACAGGCCCAATGAAACCCAGCAACCTGCTCTTGCAAAAACCGAGCGTATGTATAGATTTATTATTCTCTCGTCCATACTTCTTTTGTGAAATTGGCTGCGAAACGAGTTGGTTATTTTCACGCCCAGTTTTGAGAGAAAAGGTGCTAACCTGAAGCAAGGGATTCCCTTGAACGATAAGAGTGAAAGGCTAAAGTGTTACAATGCAACCTTTCCCTCAATATTATAGGAAAGGTTTTTATTTTTATTATGGCCTTGGTCGTTGGTAGTGATATTTTACCAATGTTTATAACATACTACTACGTAGGGAACGAGTACCGTGAGCATGATGTTTGTATAAAGTATTGATTCGGTTCACCTTTCCATTACGACACTATAAAGGAAGGGAAAAATTTTAGGGGAGGAATCTTTATGACAGTTAATCGTCGCCTTTTTACTTCTGAATCGGTTACAGAAGGGCATCCTGATAAAATTTGCGATCAAATTTCAGATGCTATTTTAGACGCTATTTTAGCGGAAGATCCAAATGCACGTGTAGCCGCTGAAACTTCTGTGACAACAGGGCTTGTACTAGTTTCAGGAGAAATTACAACATCTTCATATGTGGATATTACGAAAATTGTTCGTGATACGATTCGGGATATTGGTTATACACGAGCAAAATACGGTTTCGACGCTGAAACTTGCGGGGTACTCACTTCGATTGATGAACAATCTCCAGATATTGCGTTTGGAGTAAACGAAGCTTTAGAATCACGTGAAGGTCAAATGAGTGATGATGAGATTGAAGCGATTGGTGCAGGTGACCAAGGGTTAATGTTCGGTTTTGCATGTAATGAAACGAAGGAATTAATGCCGTTACCGATCTCATTAGCTCATAAACTAGCACGTCGTCTGACAGAGGTTCGAAAAGAGGAAGTTCTTCCATATTTACGACCTGATGGGAAAACACAAGTAACGGTTGAATATGATGAAAAAAATCAACCTGTTCGCGTGGATACGATTGTTCTTTCTACACAGCATCATCCAGAAATTACATTAGAACAAATTCAAAAAGATATTCGTGAGCATGTTATTAATCCTGTTGTTCCAAAAGAACTAATTGATGAAAAAACGAAATTCTTTATTAATCCTACAGGTCGTTTTGTCATTGGGGGACCACAAGGGGATGCAGGTCTTACAGGTCGAAAAATCATTGTGGATACGTATGGTGGCTATGCTCGCCATGGTGGAGGAGCTTTCTCTGGGAAAGATCCTACAAAAGTGGATCGTTCTGCGGCGTATGCAGCGCGTTATGTAGCAAAGAATATTGTTGCAGCGGGCTTAGCTGATAAATGTGAAGTTCAATTTGCTTATGCGATTGGAGTTGCTCAGCCAGTATCTATCTCTGTTGATACATTTGGTACTGGGAAAGTTTCAGAAGATGTATTAGTGAAAGTTGTTCGGGATCATTTCGACCTTCGTCCAGCGGGGATTATCAAAATGCTAGATCTGCGCCGACCGATTTATAAGAACACGGCGGCATACGGTCATTTTGGACGTACGGATATTGATCTTCCTTGGGAACGAACAGATAAAGCAGAAGTATTGAAAGAACAAGCTTTGAAATAATATGATAGGGGGAGTTACATTTACAATGTGACTCCTTTATTATTGTTATAAAATTTAGAACTATGGGTAACTTTTTGAAAATGAGCTAGAATAACTATTAACAAATCAATCTAATTTGTTACAATTTTTTTATGTTCACTATAAAATGGTAGAAGTTTATAGAAAGATAGTTTACATTATAGGTTAGGACTTGAACTTTATTTTTAAATCAAATAGAGAAGAGGATTTTCTATGTGTGGCTTTATTGGTTGTGTAAGAAATGTTTCTGCAAAAGAGATCGTATGTGATCAACAACAATTTAAACAAATGAATGATCTCATTGAACATCGTGGTCCTGATGATGAAGGTTTTTTTTCTGATGAATTTATACAATTCGGTTTCCGTCGCTTAAGTATTATTGACATCGAAAACGGTCATCAACCATTATCTTATGAGAATGAGCGATATTGGATTATTTTTAACGGAGAGATTTATAATCACGTAGAATTACGCGAAGGTCTTATCCAGTCTGGCTATGCATTCCAAACCTCTTCAGACACAGAGGTGATTATCGCCTTATATAGTCAAATAGGGGAAGAAGTGGTTGATAAGCTGCGTGGAATGTTTGCTTTTGTTATTTGGGATAAGCAGGAGAAAGTTTTATTTGGTGCAAGGGATGCTTTTGGCATTAAACCATTTTTCTATTTAGAAGAGGAAGATCGAACGTTTTTTGCATCGGAAAAGAAAAGTATTTTACTATCTTTAGAAAAAAAAGAATTTGATCATGATGCCTTGCAACATTATTTAACGTATCAATATGTCCCTGAGCCTTATACCTTAACAGCGAACATTAAGAAGTTGGAACCTGGTCATTGTTTTACGAAAAAACTAGGAGAAAAGATGAAGATTCGCAGCTATTGGAAAGCATCTTTCCGTCCTATTTTAAAATCAGAAGATCAATATATTAAAGAAATTCAAGATGTGCTACTTGATTCTGTCAATGTTCATATGAGAAGTGATGTGCCAGTTGGATCTTTCCTATCTGGTGGAATTGATTCCTCCATCATTGCTTCTATCGCTAAAAACTTCCATCCGAATATTAAAACATTTTCTGTTGGTTTCCAACGAGATGGATTTAGTGAAATTGATGTTGCGAAAGAGACAGCTGACAAGCTAGGTGTTGAGAACATTAGCTATGTCATTACACCAGAAGAATATATGAAAGAACTTCCGAAAATCATGTGGCATTTAGATGATCCATTAGCAGATCCAGCATGTGTTCCATTATATTTCGTTGCCCGTGAAGCTAGAAAACATGTGACCGTTGTTTTATCAGGTGAAGGGGCTGATGAACTATTTGGCGGATATAATATTTATCGAGAACCACAATCCTTGCAAGTTTTTAATAAAATTCCTATGATCTTGAAATCATTTCTCCGTCTCATAGCGAAAATGATGCCTGAAGGAATGAAAGGAAAGAGCTTTATTGAACGCGGAGTAACTCCAATGGAAGAGCGTTATATTGGAAATGCCAAAATGTTCACGGAACAAGAGAAAAGAAGTCTTCTCCGCCATTATTCCGAAGGCCTTGATTATCAAAAATTGACAAAGCCATTTTATATGGAAACAAAAGATTATGATCCTGTTGATCGGATGCAATATATTGATATTCACACATGGCTTCGTGGTGATATTTTATTAAAAGCGGATAAGATGACGATGGCTCATTCTTTAGAGCTTCGTGTTCCATTCTTAGATAAAGAAGTATTTAAAGTTGCTTCTAACATTCCAACCCAATTAAAAACAGCTCATGGAACAACTAAGTACATTTTAAGAAGAGCAGCTAAAGGTATCGTTCCTGATCATGTACTTGATCGCAAAAAATTAGGATTCCCAGTTCCAATCCGTCATTGGTTAAAAGACGAAATGTATGATTGGGCATTGGATCTAATTAAAAATAGTGGTGCGAATGAATATTTCCACCAAGATTATATTTTGAATTTATTAGAAGATCATGTTCAAGGGAAAATGGATAATAGTAGAAAGATTTGGACGATCCTTGTCTTTATGATTTGGCATGATGTCTATGTTGAGGAAAAATATGATTTTGGAAAGAAAAAACCAGAATATCAAGTGGGATAAAAAAAGAAGAGGATGAGGCTGTCCTAAGTAACTTAGGCGCCTTTCCTCTTTTTTATTGTTGGGGATATGGATATCATTAGCTTTTGAACTACCTTGCCTCGTTCCCTTTATTTCAGTCGAAACCTACGAAATTCGTACGCCGATGAACAGGCGCTTCCGCTTTTGATCGTCCAGCTCCAGCGCCTATCGTCTAGCGAATTTCTCCGTCTTTTCCCTACGATAAGTCAACATCAGCTCGAAAATACCTCGCTGTGTTTCCTTTATCTCAGTCAAAGACTACGAAATCCGTACGCCGATGAACAGGCGCTTCCGCTTTTGATTTTGATTTTTATGGAAGATAGGTGATGGCTTGTCTTCCCATTTGAATCCAAGATTTTTCGAAAGTTTGGATTGGTTGTTTTTTGTTTTTTGTATTTGTAAGGGGGTCATTGAAGTATATATATTCTTCATCATATCCCGTTATTAATACGGAGTGCTCTTTATACGTAATCCGGATCTCTCCATCTTCTGTATGCCATGTTTGGAAATAGTGATCGGGTAATTCATCATAAGCTGTATTAATGATGACCCAAACTGGTCGTCCGTCGGATAGCTGGATTTTAATATCCTCGAAGTCTCCTCCTGATAAATCAAGCACTTTATGATCAGGTAAATATTTTTTAGCCAATTCGGCTATAGGTTCATGAAAGACCCCTAAACCAGGTTCTTCAAATGTATACATATTCCCTACGAAACCATTAGCTGGATTGCCAAAATAAATCTTTCCATTCTCTTTTTTGTATGTAGCAGGGTTTCGTTTAATTTCTGATGCCAGTGTCATTTTATCTGTTGATACACCGGCACTTTGAAGTAGCATCGCTAGACTTGTGACTTCACATCCCCGAGGTAATTCCGGTAATTGTGCAACAAGGGGTGCATCAATTAAAGTACTGTCTTTCATTTTAATAACTGAATAATAGTGTTTGAACAGGGGCTCATCAATGGCATATAAAAATCGTTCTTGATTATTTTCATCTAAACTGAGAAACATTCCGAAAAGAATCAAGATTATCATAATAAAAGATGATATAGCCAACTTTCCGTTAAATCTTTTCCAAATGAGAATGACGAATACGATCAGCATGATCAAAATAAGAAGTAATATAAATTTAAGTGTCATTTCAATTCCGAAACATCCTTTTTATAATTGTTAAAAAAGAGGGGCATAGTAACATTAGCCATTCTTATTTTTTTTGTAAAGTTTTATAATATTGAGCTTTCTCTGCGTATTCTTGATAGATACGGTTCATTTCCTTTTGGTCATGGTCATTGATGGGACGAATGACTTTTGCAGGTCGCCCAAAGGCCATTGTGTTTGGAGGAATGACTTTTCCAGGTGGGACGAGACTCCCTGCTCCAATAAAAGCTCCTTCACCAATTTCAGCATTATCTAAAATAATCGATCCCATGCCGATTAAGGCTCCTTTTCTAATCTTACAGCTATGTAGAATCACTTGGTGGCCAATAGTTACGTCATCTTCAATAATGAGCGGATTATTTGGACTTTGATGAAGAACTGAATTATCTTGGACATTTACTTTTTTTCCGATAATGGTGGGAGCGACATCTCCGCGAATGACACTATTAAACCAAATGCTAGACTCCTCACCTATTATGACATCTCCCGTAACGGTTACATAATCAGCAATATAGGCTGAATCAGCAATTTGAGGTTGCTTTCCTTTATATGGATAAATCATGTGAAAACTCCTTCCTTGTGTAGACATTAATTAGACCTTTTCTATATTTTATAGGAAATAGCATCATTTGTATAACTTATTTCATTAAAAGGGGGACCGGTGATGAGAAAATGGGAAACTGAGGATGGGTTTGCAAAAGCCGTGATCATAATGATCCATGGAGCGATGGAACATCATGGACGATATTGGTGGGTCGCAGAAATGTGGAGAAGCTCGGGCTTCCACGTTTTAATGGGGGATTTACCTGGACAAGGTCTGTCGTCAAGAAGAAAAAGAGGACATATTGATTCATTTGATGAGTATATAGATGAAGTGAAAACGTGGGTTCAGTCCGCTGCTCAGTACGAAATGCCAATTTTTTTATTAGGTCATAGTATGGGTGGATTAATTGCGGTTCGATTATTACAAGAAGCCAGACTTCCGATTACAGGTGTGATTCTTTCTTCTCCTTGTTTAGGGATTCATTTTACCCCTCCAAAGATGTTGAATTTTCTTTCATACGGTCTAAATTATTTATTGCCTTCCCTCAAAGTTTCGCCGCGTTTGACCATTGAAATGGCAACAAGAAATAAAGAAGTTCAAAAGGTGGATATGAACGACACGTTATTCTTAACGAAAGTATCTGTAAGATGGTACCGGGAATTAGTCCATGCGATCGATCTTGCCTTCACGAATATTTCGAAAATGCCTGATCTTCCTCTCTTAATTATGCAAGGGGGAGATGATAAAATTGTCAATAAGGAAGCAGTCAAGAAGTGGTTTAATCAATTATCTCTTACAGAAATGCATTACCGAGAATGGCCGAAGCTATATCATGAAATTTTCAGTGAGCCAGAGCGAGAAGATGTGTTTGAATATGGAAAAGACTTCGTCGAGGATTGTTTGCGTACACTTGGTTATTTAATTGAGTGAAAAGAGGTTATAAAATGAAACTGCCTAATGAACCTTTAACATTAATGAGAAGAGTGTATAAAGATGTATTTCCTGTCGTTCATAAGGAATTGGATGGTTTGAAACAAAAGGCGATGGAAATTCCTAATAGAGAATTACGAAGACAAGCATTATCGAGCATTCAATTGAAAACTTTTCATTGTGAAGGTGGCGCGATTTTAGCTTTGATTTCATTAGAGAAAATGGAGGACGCGATCAAATTTATCGTCGCCTACCAGACCATTAGTGATTATTTGGACAATCTTTGTGACCGCAGCAATTCATTAGACCCGAAAGACTTTGCTGCCTTGCATGAGGCGGCAGAAGATGCCTTAACGGTTGGGGCTCCAATTAGAAATTATTATCGGTATCGAATGGATCAAGATGATGGAGGATATTTGTATGAGCTTGTTCATACTTGCCAATCTGTTCTTGGAAAAATAAAGCATTTGGATAAGATTACCCCGTTTTTGCAAGAACTATGCCATTATTATTGCGATCTCCAAGTGCATAAGCATGTTCAAATCGAAGAAAGAGAAGATCGACTGATTCAATGGTTTCACTATGAGGAACCTTGTGAACGTGATCTGTATTGGTATGAGTTTTCGGCATGTGCCGGGTCTACTTTGGGGATTTTTTGTTTAATTGCTTATTCCTTACGGGATGATTTCCAACTGGAAGTGGCTAAAACGATTCGGGATGGATATTTTCCATTCGTTCAAGGGCTCCATATTTTACTTGATTATTTCATCGACCAAGAAGAGGATCATCTTGAAGGGGATTTGAACTTTTGTTTTTATTATGAAAATAATGAAATGATCTTTAGGAGATTTCAATATTTTTTTGAACAGGCGGATCTTCACGCAAGACTTCTTCCCGACGCGAAATTCCATCAACTCATTATTCGGGGATTACTTGGAGTTTATTTATCCGATGAGAAGGTGAGAAGAGAGAAAAAGATGAATAAAATGGCGAAAAAAATGGTTCGTTTTGGAGGGACCATGAGTATGTTTTTTTATTATAATGCACGTGCATACCGCTTCTTGGCAAAATAATGCAATGGATACCAAATCAAATCAATGGACATCTTTTTCATTGTCAATGATAATGAGGTCATGAAATGAATGATAAGGAGATGTAAAGATGTCTTTAAAGTTAAGTGTTTTAGATCAATCGCCTATATCTGAAGGAATGTCAGCTGAAGAAGCACTTGCTAATACAGTGGAACTTGCGCGTCATGTGGAAAAATTAGGATACTCAAGATTTTGGGTTTCCGAGCATCATGATGCAACAAGTCTCGCAGGTTCCTCACCAGAAGTGTTAATTTCGCATATTGCTGCGAAAACAGATCATATCCGTGTAGGGTCCGGAGGGGTGATGCTTCCTCATTATAGTGCATATAAAGTGGCTGAAAACTTTCGGGTATTAGAAGGATTAAATCCTAATCGAATCGATTTAGGGTTGGGACGAGCTCCTGGAGGAATGCCACTGGCGACGATGGCTCTTCATGACGGTAAACCAAGAAATGTCGACCGTTACCCTGATCAAATTGAAGAGTTGCTAAGGTTTTTACATGACTCCATAGGCGACCATCAACCGTACCGCGGTTTGAAGGCTTCCCCCCTAATAAAAACATCCCCAAAAGTTTGGTTATTAGGTTCTAGTCCTTCCAGTGCGATGTTAGCTGCTGAGAAAGGATTACCTTATTCCTTTGCTCAATTTATTAACGGAAATGGTGGGCCTCAGTATATGGCAGCATACCGAAATAATTTCAAACCTTCCCCTTATTTAAGTCATTCAAAAAGCATGGTATCTGTCTTTGTGATTTGTGGAGAAACGCAAGAGGAAGCAGAATGGATCGCTTCGAGTCTTGATTTATCAATCTTGATGATTGAGCAAGGTATGACTTCTTCTGGTACACCGAGTCCGGAAAAAGCATCCGCTTATTCATATAGTCCATATGAAAAAATGCGCATTGAAGAGAATCGTAAACGAATGGTCGTCGGGGATCCACAGCATGTGCGAGACGAATTATATCGATTAGGCGAGTTGTATGAAACAGATGAGATCATGCTCGTTTCCATCATTTACGATTTCAAAGATAAATTAAAATCATTTGAATTAGTAGCAGAAGCTGTATTGAAATGAAAATCTACGGGGGCATCTCGGTTATGAGATGCGCCTGATTTTTTGTTCACGAAACAACCAGGCGCCGATTCTCGTCGTCTATCATGAAAACGGATCTTTCCCCCGCTTTTCTAATGCGATGATAAACGGTGGGTTATTCTGTTGATTGATAAATTGATATTGCAACACATGTACTTTCGATTGGTCGAGCTTTTTGACAAAATGAAGAAGCTCATCTCTTTCGACCGCTCCTTCTTCATGTCCATGATAAATGACTAAAACAATGATACCTTCTGAACTCATCATTTTTAGTAATTGTTCGACCGCTGAAATCGTCGTATCAGGTTTTGTCACGATTGACTTATCACCTTTTGGTAAATAGCCAAGATTAAAGATCGCACCTGAGACCCTTTTTTGTAAGTCGTCAGGAATGAGTTCAGAAATATGCTCATGCCCTTGTAAAAATAAAGTCGTTCTGTCGAGCAGTTTTTCTTTTGCTAGGCGTTCTTTTGTCTTATTAATGGCTTGTTTTTGAATATCAAATCCAAATACGTGACCACTATCTCCAACAAGATTAGCTAAAAAAACGGTATCATTTCCATTGCCAATGGTCGCATCAATCGCGATACTGCCATCTTGAACGGATTTTTGTAATAATTTTCTCGCAAAGGGTAATATGCCGTCTAATTTCATTCTTTCACCTTCGTTTTCATTTGATGATAATATTTCCCTTGCCAACTGTTGCGGCGTTTTAACTCACGATCAATCGCATTTAATACTTCCCATTTATTTACACTCCACATCGGTCCAACCATCAAGTCAATAGGTCCATCCCCTGTGATTCGATGAATGACCATTTCAGGGGGTAATATTTCTAATTGGTCGCAAACTAAGTTTACATAGTCATCGAATGAAAGGAATTGTAACAATCCTTTCTCATATTGTTTGACCATGGGGGTTCCTTTTAATAAATGAAGAAGATGGATTTTGATTCCTTGAACATCTAAATCGGTAACTTGTTTCGCAGTTTCCATCATCATTTCCTTCGATTCTAAAGGTAATCCATTAATGATATGGGAACAAACTCGAACACCATGTTTTCTTAATTTCGCGACACCGTCGACATAGCATTGGAAATCATGGGCACGATTGATTAGTTCTGCGGTCTGTTCATGAACCGTTTGTAAGCCTAGTTCCACCCATAAATAAGTCCGTTTATTCAATTCAGCTAAATATTCGACTACATCATCTGGTAAACAATCGGGCCTTGTGGCAATTGAAAGTCCGACAACGCCTTCTAATTGAAGAACGGTTTCATATTTTTCACGCAGTACATCAACAGGGGCATGAGTATTTGTGAAAGCTTGAAAGTAGGCCATATACTTCCCATCTTTCCATTTCTCATGCATTTTTTCTTTTATTTCATTAAATTGTGTCGTTAAGTCATCTGCCCGATTTCCGGCAAAATCGCCAGAACCCGCTGCACTACAAAATGTACAACCACCATAGGAAACCGTACCATCACGGTTTGGGCAATCAAAGCCACCATCTAAAGCAACTTTAAAGACTTTATGTCCAAATGTTTGGCGTAAATGATAGTTCCACGTATGATATCTTTTTTGATCACTTGCAAAAGGAAATGGATTTTCCATGCTTCCTACCTCCTAAAAAATCCCTACATCCATCTAAAATGCCTACCATTGGGGTTTTCATGCTTCCTAATATTATCATAAAAAAATAAAGTGAACATAGAAGCGTTCCCCTAGAAAACCGTACTTTCCCATCTATAGAAAGTGAAGCTTTTGAAAAAACTAAGAAAAGAAGCCTATAACGCTTCAACAGTTGTGAGGAGGATGAGTATGGCAACAAGAGATTCGATGGATCAATTCATCCAGCGTTGTGAAGATGTATTTAGACAAGCACAAGATCAGTATAAAGAAGGGCATCTCCAAGGACATTATCATGATGAAGAATATACAGAATCGATGCAACAACTAGAAGAACTATATAATGATCTATTGCAACTATATAATAGTGCAAATAGCCAACAAAGAGAGATGTTAGACCGAAAACGATTTCAACTACAACAGCTTCAAAATAATATGATTTTATTAGATCATGATCGGTATGGAGGGAGAATGTTTTGAAGAGACGTTCTAATCAAAATAACCCGGAGCAAAAAACAAAAAATGGCATAAATCCAGAACGATATGAATTTGCCGCTGAAAATAGCCCTGTGGACCAACTAAAAAGGAAAAATGCCAAAACAAGTCAACCAGTAAAATCAAAGCAATCATAATCGAAAAAACCGTCATTTTATATGGCGGTTTTTTCAGTGCAGTCGCCTTCACTTTGGTCATCCAGTTGCGGCTCCTTGCTGCTCGAGGTCATCTGTCCATCCTTTCTGTCGCAAAGTACGCGACGTCAAGGCTGTTCAGATGCTTGTCGCAGCAAAGCAGTCGCCTTCACATTTGTCATCCAGTTACGGCTCCTTGCTGCTCGAGGTCAAATGTCAATCTCCTACAGAAGGAAAGGCCCCTTCTTTCGGATCTTGTCATTTGCTTGTCGCAGCAAAACAGTCGCCTTCACTCTTGGTATTATAGTCAGAATTTTAAGATGCTCAATGATATTGAATGGACAAAATAAAAGGATTAAAATTAGATTTTAGAATTACGAAATAAACGTATGTTTTTACAAGAGAAAGAAGAAAAGGGGGATCGAGATGCCAAGATCATTATGGCTATTAGTAATAGGGATGGCGGTCAATGTAACGGGATCGTCTTTTTTATGGCCGTTAAATACCATTTACATGCATGATCATTTAGGAAAGTCATTATCGATTGCGGGAATGGTCTTAATGTTGAATTCCGCAGCTACGGTGATAGGGAATTTATTTGGCGGTGTTTTGTTTGATAAAATAGGCGGATATCGCTCAATTTTATTTGGAACCATTACCACTTTATTTGCGTTATTTTGTCTATATATTTGGCATGGGTGGCCACATTATGTCATTTTTCTAACAATCGTTGGATTTGGGTCTGGAATCATTTTCCCTGCAATTTATGCAATGGCCGGGTCGGTTTGGCCTGAAGGTGGAAGAAAATCGTTTAATGCCATCTATATTTCACAAAATTTAGGGGTTGCATTAGGATCTGCATTAGGTGGGTTTGTCGCATCTTTCTCTTTTGAATATATTTTCTTAGCCAACTTATTAATGCTTGTTCTTTTCTTTTTGATTGCGGTAATGGGATACCGAAATATATCTGTCGCCACGGGCCCTACGAGTATATTGGAACAAAATCAGGGAATCAAACAACTCCGAAAATTAACTTCTCTTATGATTTTATGTAGTGCTTATATGCTCTGCTGGGTCGGTTATGTGCAATGGCTTACGACAATCGCAAGTTATACACAAGAAATCAATATTTCATTAAGTCAATATAGTTTGCTTTGGACAGTCAATGGGGCTTTTATCGTGTTAGGTCAACCTTTACTCGCTCCCATCACGAGAAGATTTCGTCATAATTTAAAGGCACAAATCATGATTGGAATCGTGATTTTTATCGCCTCATTTGCTGTTACAGCAGTAGCTGATGGGTTTAAAGGATTTCTTGCCGCCATGATTATTTTAACAGCTGGTGAAATGCTAGTTTGGCCAGCCGTTCCAACGATTGCCGATAGCTTGTCTCCAAAAGGGCGTGAGGGATTTTATCAAGGGGTCGTGAATTCAACGGCGACCGTTGGGAAAATGTTTGGCCCTGTCTTAGGAGGATTTCTTGTCGATTTATATGGCATGTCGGTATTATTTATCATCTTAATCGGCTTGTTGATTCTTGCCATTTTCTTAGCTAGCATATATGACAAACCATTGAGGAAAGAAGAAGCAGACTCATGTTTGGCCTCCCATTCCTCTTAAATAAATGATGAATACTTGCATCCTTGTACCATTTTGTCTAAAATAATCTTATATTTATATAAAGTAAAGATGATGACAAAGGAGTAGTAATGGTTTTTTTCTGACAATCAGAGAGTTGACGGGAGGTGCAAGTCAACCAGATCAACCATGAACTCGCCTTTTTAGTTGTAAATGTGAAAAAGAATTAAGTAGCATTTGCCGTTTGTCCGCGTTAGGGATGTAAGCGAGTGTACATACACTAATATGGGTGGTACCGCGGGAGTCTATCTCTCGTCCCAATTGTTGGGGCGGGGGTTTTTTAATACAAAAATTTACTTTTTTCTTCACATTTTTGTAAATATAGATCATCTTGTTGTAAAAAAAGGAGGTTAACATAAATGAGCTTTGATCATAAGCAAGTCGAGAAAAAATGGCAGCAATATTGGGAAGAGAATCAAACATTTAAAACAACGGAGGATAAAGATAAACCGAATTTCTATGGATTAGATATGTTTCCATATCCTTCAGGTGTAGGGTTGCATGTAGGACATCCAGAGGGGTATACAGCAACAGATATTTTATCCCGTATGAAACGGATGCAAGGGTATAATGTTCTTCATCCGATGGGGTGGGATGCATTCGGTCTTCCTGCGGAGCAATATGCCCTTGATACAGGAAATGATCCGGCTGAATTTACGGAGAAAAATATCAGAACATTTAAACGTCAAATTAAATCTTTAGGATTTTCTTATGACTGGGATCGAGAAATTAATACAACGAACCCGGAATATTACAAATGGACTCAGTGGATTTTCTTAAAATTATATGAAAAAGGGCTAGCCTATGTAGATGAAGTTCCCGTAAACTGGTGTCCGGCACTTGGAACAGTTTTAGCTAATGAAGAAGTAATTGATGGAAAGAGTGAACGGGGCGGACATCCTGTTGAACGTCGTCCGATGAGACAATGGGTTTTAAGAATTACAAAATACGCTGATAGATTATTAGAAGATTTAGACGAATTGGATTGGCCAGAAAGTATTAAAGATATGCAACGGAACTGGATTGGTCGTTCAGAAGGAGCCGAAGTGACCTTCAAGATTGAAGGCTATGAAGATACATTTACTGTTTTTACGACTCGACCAGATACTTTATTCGGGGCAACATATGCTGTCTTGGCACCTGAACATCCACTTGTTGACAAAATTACAACAAAAGAACAAAAAGAAGCAGTACAAAACTATATCGATCAAATTAAATCAAAAAGCGATCTAGAGCGGACCGATCTAGCCAAAGATAAAACAGGTGTATTCACTGGTACGTACGCAATCAATCCTCTCAATGGAGAGAAGATGCCGATTTGGATTGCAGACTATGTATTAATGAGCTATGGAACAGGCTCCATTATGTCCGTACCTGCCCATGATGAGCGCGACTATGAATTTGCTAAGAAATTTCATTTACCAATTAAAGAAGTTGTGGCCGGTGGGAATATTGAAAAAGAAGCTTACACTGGTGAAGGAGAACATATTAATTCTGAATTCCTTAATGGCTTAAATAAAGAAGAAGCTATTGAGAAAATGATCGCTTGGTTAGAGGAAAAAGGAATTGGAACGAAAAAGATTACCTACCGTTTACGTGACTGGTTATTTAGTCGTCAACGTTATTGGGGAGAACCGATTCCAGTCATCCATTGGGAAGATGGCACAACAACAGCCGTACCTGAAGAAGAATTACCATTAATGTTACCAGTTACAACGGAAATTAAGCCAAGTGGGACTGGTGAATCGCCATTGGCTAATATTTCTGAGTGGGTCAATGTTGTAGATCCTAAAACAGGTAAAAAAGGTCGCCGTGAAACAAATACGATGCCACAATGGGCGGGAAGCTGTTGGTATCATTTACGCTATATTGATCCGAAAAATAGTGAAGCGATCGCTGATCCAGAAAAATTAAAAGCATGGTTACCGATTGATATGTATATCGGTGGGGCAGAGCATGCTGTTCTACATCTATTATATGCACGATTCTGGCATAAATTTTTGTATGATATTGGGGTTGTTCCAACGAAAGAACCATTTCAAAAATTATATAACCAAGGAATGATTCTTGGAGAAAATAATGAAAAAATGAGTAAATCGAAGGGGAATGTCGTGAACCCGGATGAAGTCGTTGAAAGCCATGGTGCAGATACATTGCGACTATATGAAATGTTTATGGGGCCATTAGATGCATCTGTTGCCTGGAGTACATCTGGCCTTGATGGAGCACGGCGTTTCTTAGATCGGATCTGGCGTTTGTACGTAAATGAACAAGGGGAATTAAGTGATAAGATAACTGATCAAGGACAGGAGCTTGAAAAAGTTTACCATCAAACGGTGAAAAAGGTGACAGAAGACTATGAAGCCTTACATTTTAATACGGCTATTTCACAAATGATGGTGTTTGTGAATGAAGGGTATAAAGCGACATCGATTCCAAGACCATTTGCAGAAGGTTTTGTGAAATTGTTATCCCCTATAGCTCCTCATCTTGCCGAAGAACTTTGGGAAAAACTTGGGGGAACTGAAACCATTACTTATGAACAATGGCCAACATATGATGAATCTAAATTGATTGACGATGTTGTGGAAGTGGTCATTCAAGTAAATGGAAAAGTCCGCGCCAAAATTAAAATGTCGAAAGAAGCAAGCCGTGAAGAAATGGAACAAATGGCGAAAGAAAATGAAAAAGTCAAAGAACAAATCGAAGGCAAGACAATTCGCAAAGTGATCGCAGTTCCTAGAAAGCTTGTTAATATCGTTGCAAATTAATTTTTTTTAAAAAGAATGGACGGTTATTTAGTAGCCGTCCATTTTCTATTGTTTTTACGTTTGTTATAATGAAAAACATGAAGTTTCACTTTATTCAGTATAAGGAAGGATTGACATAATGGAAATGATTCAAGTCATCACACCGGAGGAGTTAAAAAGCAAATTAGCTTCTGGAGAAAAATTAAATTTAATAGATGTTCGCGAAGACGTAGAAGTAGCAGAAGGGATGATCCATAGCGCCGTTCATATCCCAATGATGGAAATTCCCACATCACTCGACAAGCTAAAAAAAGAAGAAGAATATATCGTTATTTGCCGGTCAGGTCGTCGCAGTGAAAATGTCTGTTACTATTTACAAGAACAAGGATATAAGGTGCGAAATATGATCGGCGGCATGCTAGAGTGGACAGGCGATACAAAACCGAAATATTGATGAAAAGGAGAGCGATTAGGAGCTCTCCTTTTTTGTTGTGATCAGTTCATCAGTAGGGAGAAAAATCGTGGATTCGGTAATAAAATAGCGTAGCGAAAAATAGGCAAAAGCTAGATGTCCTTCAATTGATTGATCGAAAATTCAAAACATCATGTCACATGAACGGATCTAACATTTACTGAAGATATTTTTTGTGGTTTCCCCGATGATTTTCAGTCTCTTTTCAGATTGTTTGTTGATAATACAGTTAAATCGAAAGGAGGAGGAGTAAAAGTGAAACGAATGCTAATGATGTTAGTCCTCGTATTTTCCATCGGTTCAATTAATGGGTTTCCTATTGTACATGCAGATGATGACGATGATGATGAGAAATACTATGAGCATCACGATGATGAAAAGTATTACAAAAGAAAATGGAAAGAGAAAGAACATCGCGATGATGAAAAGTATTACAAAAAAGAAAAATGGAAAGAGGAAGAGGATCACGATGATGATGATGACTATGGCGAAGATGGGGGTGATAGAAAAACAAGTCACTGGTACTTATGGGATCGTGAATTATCGACATATAAAGGGAGTTTACCATTTATAGAGCCCAAGACCATTACATTAAAAAAACGTCAATCAAAAGAACCACTATCGATTTATATTGTTCCTTCACAAGGAGAATTATTCATTCCTGGAAAAGAAGTAAGTACCTTTTTAGGAGCGAAAACAAATTTTTATAAAACGAGTCGAATCCTTGAAGTAAAGCAGGGAGAGACAGAATTAATTTCTCGAGCAGGATCGAATGTGATTTATGAAAATAGGACGAAAACCCCAATGCCAGCTAAAGCTACCTATATTCATGGGGATGTGTATCTTCCAATTAGTGTGTTGGCAAATGGTCTAGGA
Organism: Oikeobacillus pervagus; assembly: GCF_030813365.1. Lineage (NCBI taxonomy): Bacteria > Bacillati > Bacillota > Bacilli > Caryophanales > Bacillaceae > Oikeobacillus > Oikeobacillus pervagus. The sequence goes on along the minus strand of NZ_JAUSUC010000026.1, from coordinate 21,217 downwards.
TATTCTGTTGAGTGGAATGAAAAAGAGCAAGTGATGAATTTACAAAAAATGATTCAATGAAAGGAGAAAATAAGATGAAACCTTCAAAAAAAGCTAAATGGATTATTGGAGCAGCAACTGTATCTTTTTCAGCATTGGTGTTAACGCAAATGGGAAATGATGAAGAAATAAAGGATCCTATTCAACCAGAAATTATGATCGATGATTCCCTGTCAGAAAAGGAAAAAGAATTACTTTCATTAGACTGGGTGAACTTTGAGCCTGTATCTGAGCAGCAATATCAAAGTGATCGAACAACGAGAAGATCATAAGGGGAAGAAAGATGCAGACTTTTTCAATTAATATAATGAATACTAACTTTTATTTCATCGTTTCCAATTGTTGCTTTCCAGATTGGCAGGAACAGATCATCTCGTGGCTTTCTTACGTTGAAAAAGAATGGTCAAGATTTCATGAACATAATGAATTGGCCAAGTTAAACCAATTACCAAAAGGGGGTATGATCCAACTTTCTGTCCCTCTTTATGATGTATTAAAAAAGGCCAATGACTATTTTACGCGAACGGGGGGACTTTTTTCTCCGTATTTAAAGCGGCAGATGGAGGAGAATGGTTACACGAAATCCTTTCCATTCACCTTTTCTCCCTCTAAAAGAATAGAAGAAAAAACGATAGAGGCTCAACCCTTTATTTTTTTAAAAGATAAGATAGTTTTAAAAAATACTATAGAAGAAGTCGACTTAGGAGGATTTGCGAAAGGATATGTTGTGGAAAGAATCGCTACCTGGTTAAAAAACTTTGGCAAAGCAACATTCGGACTAGTGGATGGTGGGGGGGACATCAGAGTGTGGTCAGACGGTGAGAAGGAGTGGACAATTGGATTGGCTCATCCCATCCTAGAAGGGAAAGAAATAGGGGCCATCCGAATGAAAAATGGAGCAGTGGCTACTTCGAATCGATTATATCGAAGTTGGACAGATGGATATAAACGAAAACATCATATATTAAATGGGATATCTGGTGAACCTGCCGTGACGGATATTATTCAGGCGACCGTTGTGACACGAAATCTTTTGGAAGGAGAGGTGGCGGCTAAGATGTGCTTTTTATTGAAAGAAGAAAAGCAAGATCATTGGTTTCGTGAGAACTTCCCTACTTGCAAACGTTATATTGTCAAGGAAGGGGATTGTAGAGTTAAATCATTTGATTAGGAGGGAGTTCATTGGAACAATTCGCATCCTTTGGAACATGGCATTTTATTCGAGCATTGGGGTTACTTGCCTTCTTCCATTTCACTCTTTCATTAGTTTTTGGAATGCTTGGTCAATTTCCATCACTGAAAATGAAGAAAGCATTATTTCATCATCTTCACTTAACGTCATCCTGGGGTGGGCTATTTACCGCTATAGCTCATATGATTCTTTTATTATGGGATTCTTATCAACCTTATACAATAAAGGAAATAATCCTTCCATTTTTGTCTACTTATGAACCTATCGAATCAGGAATAGGCACAATCGCCTTTATCCTTATCTTACTTGTAATGATATCATCTGACTTATGGATGAAAGTATTGAAGTATCCTTTATGGAAAAAGAGTCATTTCCTTGTTTTTCCCGCCTGGGTGGGAATGCTCGTCCATGGAATATTAATAGGCACAGATTCATCTAACCCACTGATTACCGCTTTCTATGGAGGAGCACTCGCTGTAGTAATCTCGCTATTTGTTTTAAAAATAATCGAAACATCCACCTCAGCAAAAAAACAGATGAAACAATAGACAAATTACAGATCCATTTAGAGAATATACTTCCCACTCTAGGGTGAAGCTTGATCGGGGGATGAAAAAGACGCATCCCCCGAAATGAAAGTGCTGTGTAGGAAAAAGCTCTATTTATTCTAAAGGTAAAGATACCGTGAAGATGGTTCCTTTTCCTTCCTCACTTTCAACTTCAATGCTCCCGTGATGTATCTTAATAATTTTTTGGGCAATCGATAATCCTAATCCTGTTCCAGTTCGGACTCTAGCAGGATCACTACGATAAAATCGATCGAATATGTGAGGGAGAACATCTTTCTTCATCCCAATACCTGTATCTTCAACGATTATTTTGGCAAAAGATGTTTGCTTTATGAGAGACAGGGTTATTTTTCCCTGTTCTGTATAACGTGCGGCATTGTCTAATAAAATATATAGTAATTCCTGTAGTCTTAAAGCATCTCCGTACATTTGAATATTTTCTTCAATATTCATTTCAAAGTGAATAGAAGTGGGCAATGTCCGTGAAAACTTCTTTCCAATGGTCAATAGTGTATCGGAAAGAGGGAATTTTTCTTTCTTTGCTTGCCATTCATCTTGATCATGTCGCGCTAAAAATAATAAATCCTCAAGTAAACCATTCATTAAATATGTTTCTGATTTTAAATCGTCTAGTATTTCTTGACCAAGTGGACTTAGCTTTTGCTTTTCTTCCGATTCAAGTAACTCCACTGAGCTATAAAAAATGCTTAAAGGTGTACGTAGTTCATGGGAGGCATCTGAAACAAACTTTTTTTGTTTTTCAAAGGATTTTTGTATAGGGATCACCGCTTTTCCAGCTAAATAATAACTTAGGAAGGCTAATAAAATAGAGAAAAGACAGGTCATACCGAAGAAGATCCAGATCATTTTTTGGATGAAATGTTGCTGATCTGTAATCGATTGGCCTACAACGATAAATCCAAGAGGTTGGCCACTTACTACTATTGGTTCCTGTAATAATAATAAATGTTCATCTTTCCATTCCACTTTGTAAATGGCAGATTCGGTTACATCATTTGTTAAATGTTTTTTTAAATCTTGATAGAAGCCGTAAAATGACTCATCACCGTCGACCAATTGTGATTTGTGGTCAAATACATAATAAAAATAGGATCGATTTGGATCAAACTCAATTTTCTTATCCTTATCTTCCAAATGTTCAAGTAGATCATGCTGTTCTTCAAGATAATATTTTTCCAACTCTTTAATTTGCTGATCTTCTACGGCTTTTATTATGAGAAAATAGATTCCGATAATAAATAGTAACAAAAGGAGAAAAAAGGCGAACGTATAAAGGAATGACAACTTTTTTCGGATTGGATTAAACATCGTCATCTCTCAATTTATATCCTATTCCCCTAACATTTTGTATGAGGGAAGGAGTTTGATTTTGATCAATTTTTTTGCGGACAAGTTTTACTAGCGCATCTAATGCATTGTCTGTGACATCACTATCTAATCCCCATATGCGTTCCAATATTTGTTCACGCGTTAAGATTCTCCCTTTATTCCGAAATAAATATTCGATAAATTGGTATTCTTTTTTAGTTAGGACAATTTTTTCATGATGACGATATAATGTAAGCGAATCTAAATATAATGTTAAATTTCCCACTTTAATTTCTTGCTCGAATGTTTTTTCTTTTCTTCTTGAAAGAGCTCTCACCCTTGCAAGTAGCTCCTCCATTTTAAACGGTTTGACGATATAATCATCCGCCCCGTGATCTAAACCAGTGATGATGTCATTTATTTCATCTTTTGCTGTAAGAAAAATGATTCCCCCTTGATAACCGTGTTGGCGTAGATGTTCACATACTTGCATTCCATTAAGTTTCGGCATCATCCAGTCTAGAATGATGACATCATAAGGAGCGATAAGGGCAAAATCTAATGCGTCCCTTCCGTTATCGACGAGTTCTACTTGGTGATTTTCCTTCTGGATCATATGACGTATAATCTTCCCGAGCTTAATATCATCTTCTGCTAATAAAATTTTCATTATAAATTCCCCCTAAATATATATGAACATATATACACTAAATTTTACGAGGGAAATCTGAAAATTACATGAAAAAAGGAATCCAGCTTATATATTAGAGATGAAAAAGTCTATTGAGGTCATGTTTAAATATTCTGGAAAATGTCGAAAATAGATAAAAATGAACATTTAGGTGGGGAGAAATGATTCAAGTAAAAGTTTTTGATTATGAACATGAAAAAGATTTAGAAGAAGAAATGAATGGTTTTTTAAAAAATATCGATGAAAAGAAAATTGTGGATATTAAGTATCATATTGCAGCAATGCCTGAAGATGAGGAGGAACAAATTTATTGTTTCAGTGCGATGGTGATTTATAAGAAATAAACTTCGAACGGGAAATGGATGTTCGAAGTTTATTTTTGTTTATTGCGCCAAGCTATAATGTGCAGCACTCATTCCGGCGAGTCTACCGGTTACAAAAGCGGATGTAATATTGTATCCGCCTGTATATCCGTGGATATCTAGTATTTCTCCACAAAAATAAAGACCATTTACTTTTTTGGATGCCATTGTTTTCGGTTCGACTTCCTTAATGGACACCCCGCCTCCGGTCACAAAAGCTTTTTCAAGTGAGAGAGTTCCGTTTACGGTGAAGCGGAACTCTTTGCATAGATGAACAAACTTTCGAATCTTTTCGAGAGAGAGATTTGTGCAAAGAGCGTCATCTGCTATTTCTGCCTGTTCGAGTAAAAATAAAAAATATCTTTCAGGTAAAAAGCCCTTTAAGCCATTTTTGAATGCTTTTTTGGGGTTTTCTTTGATTTTTTTATAGGTTTGTTGATATAGCTGCTCCTCATTTATTTCAGGAAAAGAATCAATGCACATCATGACCTCATCTGATTTATTTTTCTTCAACTCTTTTACGACGAATTGACTACATCTCAGAACAGCAGGTCCTGAAATTCCAAAATGGGTAAAAATCATATCCATTTGATGGGTAATAATGGGTTTGCCTTTGCGGTTCAATACACTTAATCCGATATCTCTTAAGGAAAGTCCTTGGAGGCGTTTTTCCTTAATAAACTGTTCCGAAGATGTAATGGGAACTTCTGTCGGATACAATTCTGTAATAGTATGTCCTGCTTTTTCTGCCCAAGGATATCCATCTCCTGTTGAACCTGTTTTTGGAACAGATTTCCCTCCTGTCGCGATCACGACAGAATGACAAGAAAGGATTTGTCCGTCCATGAATTCAACCGTTTTTACCCGTTCATTTTCAAATAAGATGTCCTTCACTTTACAATTGGTCCTTATTTCAACACCCAACTCATCTAATCTAGTTAAGAGGGCATCGACGACAGATTGAGCTTGATTGGAAACAGGAAACATCCTACCATGGTCTTCTTCCTTTAAAACGACACCTAGTTTTTCAAAAAATTCGATAATATCCTCATTATTAAAGATAGAAAAAGCCCCATATAAAAAACGACCATTTCCGGGAATGTGTCGAATGATTTCATCAATCGGCAAGCGATTTGTTACATTACAACGACCACCGCCGGAAATCGCTAATTTTCTTCCTAGGTGGTTTCCTTTATCTACTAATAAAACTTTTGCTCCTTGTTCTCCACTCGAAATCGCGGCCATTAATCCTGATGGTCCGCCGCCAATTACAATGACATCATAATTCATGTTTTCACCAACTTGTATGTTTTCTTTCTTAAATATAAGCTTATATAATATGAAAAGGTTTGTCATTAAGCAATGAAATAAGGTAAACTAATTTTTAGTGTTTCTGATTTTTTAAACGATCGGGAAGGGATTATATGTCATCAAAGCTAATTAAAGGAACTTTTATTTTAACATTGGGAACTTTTATCTCCAAATTTCTTGGATTATTCTATGTGATCCCATTTTATAAAATTATTGGAGGACAAGGGGCTGCCTCCTTATATCAATATGGGTATGTACCATATCAAATCTTCATAAGTATCGCGACAGCAGGGGTTCCTTTAGCGGTTTCGAAATTTATCGCCAAATACAATGCATTAGAAGAATATGCTGTAGGTCGAAGGTTATTTAGATCGGGTTTAATTCTGATGACAATGACAGGTATTTTGTCTTTTATTGTGATGTATGTATTAGCTCCTAAATTTGCCCCATTAGTCATTGCTAGTAAGGAACAAATTTACACCGTAGAAGATGTGACAACCGTCATACGTGCGGTGAGCTTCGCTTTGATTCTCGTCCCATTTATGAGTTTAATTCGGGGGTTTTTCCAAGGACATCAATCCATGGGTCCATCTGCGGTTTCTACCGTTGTGGAACAAATTGCAAGAATTGTATTTCTTCTTGTCGGGGCCTATGTTGTCTTAAATGTTTTAAATGGTTCAATCGTGCAAGCGATCAGTGTCGCAACGTTTGCGGCTTTTATCGGAGCATTTGCAGGGCTTCTTGTTTTACTATGGTATTGGTGGAAAAGAAAGAGAAGTTTTAATGAACTTCTGAAAAAAGATAAAGGGACCATGAATGTTTCCATTTCTGAAATGTATAAAGAAATTATTATGTATTCCATTCCGTTTGTGTTTGTTGGAATTGCGATGTCCCTTTACCAACTCATTGATATGATGACGTTTAATAAAGCAATGGCTGAACTTGGAAAGGCAAAACAAGCTGATATTATTTTTGAAATCCTAAATTTTAGTTCACAGAAAATTGTAATTATCCCCGTCTCCCTTGCGACCGCCTTTGCGATGACAGTTGTTCCACTTGTTACGCAATCATTTGTTTCTGAAAAGAGGGAGATGGTAAAAGAACAGCTAGACCAAACCTTTCAAGTGTTATTATTTTTAACCATTCCTGCCGTTATAGGGATTATGATTTTAGCGGAACCTGTTTATACCGTATTTTACGGGTATAGCGAATTGGGAACTGAAGTGTTAAGAGCTTATGCACCTGTAGCCATTTTGTTTTCATTGTATTCAGTAACGGCTGCGATCCTTCAAGGGATTAATGAGCAAAGATTTACGATCTTAAGTCTATTGATCGGAATTTTACTTAAGCTAAGCTTGAATATTCCCCTTATTCATTTATTTGATGTCGAAGGGGCTATCTATGCAACAGCTATTGGTTATAGTGTTTCGATTTTGCTCAATTTATTTGTGATTAAACATTTTGCCCAGTATTCCTTTAACACCGTGTTTCGAAGAACTTTATTAATCTTGATTTTTAATGTTATTATGGCAGTGGTTGTGTTTGCTAGTTATTTTGCTTTAACGTTATTTTTTGATTCTGGAAAGGAAATGCAAGCACTCATTGTGATTATCATCTGTGCCTTACTCGGTGCAGGAGTTTATTTCTTTTTAAGTTTCCGAACGAATTTATTGGAAATGCTTTTTGGAGAACGTGTCGTAAGGTTAAAGAAAAAACTGAAAATTTCTAGAGGATAAAAGAGGTTGAAATGGCTCAACCTCTTTTATGATTGTTTTTGAACTGTGGGTACACATCATCGTGTTTCCTTTATCTCAGTCGAAAACTTCGAAATTCGTACGCCGATGAACAAGGCGCTTACGCATTTGATTAGAATTCTTGGTATTCTTCGTATGGATCGCGGAATCCTAAGCGTCTTTCAAGTCGATCCACCCGTCGATCTAATCGATCTACACGGTTGTTCAAACGCTGTACTTGTCTTTCTAAACGGTCTAGTCTGTTAAAAACGTCTTGCCCTCCTGGGGAAGGTGGGAATTGAGGAGGAAAGAAAAATTCTTGACCTTGCTGACGATACAATGGGCACACCCCCGTAAATTTTTTACTACATGGTAGCCTATGCAAGATCATGGTTCCTTGTGAAAAAATAGAGTGAATACAGAATTTTTTAAAATGAAAAATGATTATTTAATATTCAAATCATTTCGAAACCGGAACTTGATATGTAAAAGGATAAGAGTACAATTAAAAGCATAAACAAAAAATATAGAAAAGAGGCTTATTATGGGGTTATTAAAGGAAACGACTGCAAAAATTAATGATCTTGATCATCAGGTAATGAAACAAGCAGAGGAACGGGTGAATCATTTAATTAAGCCTGTAGGAAGTTTGGGTAAAATAGAAAAATTATTGATTCAACTTGCGGGAATTACAAGAAATCCATTTCCAGAAATACATAATAAAGCGGTGATCGTGATGGCGGCAGATCACGGTGTATATAAAGAAGGAATTGCTTCTAACCCACAAGAAATTACGGCCATTCAAACGAAGTTCTTTCCACAAGGAGCAACAGGTGTTTGTGCATTCGCAAAGCAAACGAATTCCAAGGTTGTGACGGTGGATATTGGGATTGATGGAGATGTATCCACGACTCCAGGAGTTATTCACCGAAAAATTAAATATGGAACAGATAATATGGTCAATGGACCGGCTATGACAAGAGAAGAAGCGATTCGTTCCATTGAAGTCGGCATCGAAGTAGCAATGGAGCAGATGAATCAAGGAGTTAATTTATTTGCTACCGGGGAGATGGGAATTGGCAATACAACAGCAAGTTCTGCCATCACTTCGGTCGTTCTTGGGTTAGATCCAAAGGAAACCACTTGGCTTGGAGCGAACTACCCTGAGGAAAAAATGGCTCATAAAATAAATGTGATAAGAAAAGCGATTCAAGTGAATCAACCGGATCCGAAAGATGGAATAGATATTCTATCTAAAGTTGGTGGCTTAGAAATAGGAGGAATGGCTGGAATCATGATAGGGTGCGCGGCAAATCGTTGCCCTGTCGTCATGGACGGTTATATTTCTGCAGCGAGTGCACTAATCGCTTCCCTCATTGAACCAAAGGTAAAAGATTATATCATCCCTTCTCATTTATCTGTAGAAATTGGAGCTATCAAAGCGCTTGAATATTTAGGATTAAAACCAATGCTCGATTTAGATTTAAGACTTGGAGAAGGATCAGGAGCTGTGTTAGCGTTTAACCTAGTCGAAGCGGCTGTGATGATGAATAAAGAAATGTTCACATTTGAGGAAGCTGGTTTTTAATCGATTAAGTGTCGCTTTTCAGAAAATGATAAAGATGGGAGGTGAAGCCTTTTGAGAATCGATAAATTGCTTTCGAATAGTGGGTATGGAAGTAGAAAAGAAGTTAAGAAAATATTAAAAAATGGTTCGGTGTTAGTTAACGGTGAGGCAGTGAAAGATGGAAAACAACATGTAGATCCCGAAAAGGATAGTGTCTTGGTGTTCGGGGAAGAAGTACAGTATCGTGAATTTATTTATTTAATGATGAATAAACCGGCGGGTGTCATCTCGGCCACGGAGGATGATCGGGATGAAACGGTGATTGATTTATTAGAAGCTGAAGATACGATCTTTGATCCATTCCCTGTGGGGCGACTAGATAAAGATACAGAAGGACTTTTATTGATCACAAATGATGGTCAGCTTGCTCATCAGCTTTTAGCCCCTAAAAAACATGTTTGCAAAACCTATTTTGCTGTTATAGAGGGGAATGTGACGGAAAAAGATGTCGTGGATTTCCAAAAAGGAGTTCAACTCGATGATGGATATGTCACAAAACCAGGCTTTTTAAACATTTTAAAAAGCGGATTGCGATCAGATATAGAATTAACCATCACAGAAGGAAAGTTTCATCAAGTAAAACGAATGTTTGAAGCAGTTGGAAAAAAAGTCGTCTATTTAAAACGCCTTACGATGGGCCCATTACAATTAGATGATTCCCTACAATTGGGCGAGTACCGTGAGTTGACTGAGGAAGAAATAGACGAGCTGAAATCATTTAAAGGAGAGACACCGTTTTAAATTTTATCGTTTCTAAAAAGCAAAAAAAGGCTGTCCTATGCACATTTGCATTTAGGGACAGCCTTCAACTATTTCATTCATTAAATTCAAACACCTAAGATGTCATCTTTACTCTTTTCTCTGTCGTTGTCCATTTGCCACGGCTCGGGCTTACAACCAAGTCGTTATAGGCTAACACATTCAAATCTCGTTGAATGGTGCGAGGAGTGATGCCAAACTCGTCAACTATTTCTTGTGTAGATACAGTTCCATTTTCTTTAATAAATAGATAGACGGATTTAATTCTTGTTAGCATCCGATTCGTTGAAGGTTTCAAAAAACCAACTCCCTCATCTTATTTCCAAAGGCAAACCAACGGACGGCTATATGGATGTGGGGGTTAACTTCCACACATTGTATGTAAGCTTCTTTTCCACAGACAGCTCCTTTACTAAGAGATTTAAGATGTCTGACAATTTTATTTTACCCTTTTTGCGAGTGCTTTTCCAGAATGAAATCATAATTTAAGAAAAGTTTACCCTAATTTACCACATCTTAATAATTGCTTTAATAAAAATATATCAAAAAACTATTCAAATATGAATGTTTTTCGGAATATTCAGTAAAACTTAGGCCATAAAAATGTAAATTAGCGTATGAATCTTTATCACACTCGTAACGGGGGAATAAAATTCTCACTGAATGAAGTTTCATTTTATTTAGGATGGAAGAAGTACGGTTGCACATATTATCACTTAAAGAGTGAATAGCATATTTTTACAATGGGAATCTATAGATGGAAGATATTTCGTTGATTTATGTTTTTTTCCTTGGGAAGGAGGAGTACAATATAAATAGAGTAGAATAGAAACTGTTAGATAAAGGAGCAATGATTGTGACACAAATCAATTGGATGAAAGAAGTTGAACAACGAAAAGAGGCATTAATTCATGATTTGCAATCTTTGATTCGTATTAAAAGTGTCCGAAATGATGTAGACCAAACTCCAGAAGCCCCACTTGGCAAGAATGTGAAAGCGGCATTAGATTATATGTTACAACTAGGTGAAAAAGATGGCTTCACTAGTAAAAACGTAGGAAATGTTGCAGGACATCTTGAATTCGGAGCGGGTGAGGATATCGTCGGGATTCTTTGTCATGTTGATGTCGTTCCTGAAGGAGATGGATGGTCTGTCGATCCATTCAGTGGTGAAATCATAGATGGAAAAATCTTTGGACGTGGTTCCTTAGATGATAAGGGGCCGACAATGGCTGCTTATTATGCAATGAAAATCGTGAAGGAACTGGGACTCCCATTAAATAAAAGAGTACGAATGATTATCGGAACAGATGAAGAAAGTGATTGGCAATGTGTGGATCATTATTTTAAACAGGAAGAAATGCCAACTGTTGGTTTTGCACCTGATGGAGACTTTCCTATCATCCATGCAGAGAAGGGAATTGTGGATTATGATCTTGTCCACAAAGCACGGAAGTATGACCCCTCTCAAGCAATGATAAGAGTGGTTTCATTTGATTCAGGTAGACGGTATAACATGGTTCCTGATTATGCGAAGGCCATGATTGTTGTCAATGAATGTCAAACAGAATTTGTACAACGATTTGAGGATCTATTCCATAACCATGGATTAAAAGGGCGTTATCATATTGACAACGGCCATTTAGTCTTGGAATTAGAAGGAGTTTCCGCACATGGAATGGAACCAAGAAATGGTAGGAATGCTGGGCTGTTTTTAGCTGACTTCTTATCCAAGTTACCGATTGATGAAGCCGCTAGACCATTCTTTTCGTTCATCTCCCATTATTTGCATGAAGATTCTCGTGGTCGAAAATTACAGCTAGCTTATGAAGATGAGATTAGTGGTGATTTAACGATGAACATTGGAAAGTTATCGTATAGTGAAAAAGAAGGTGGACGTATCGGAGTGAATATGCGTTATCCTGTTACGTATAAACTCGCGGAACATAAAGAAGCTTTGGAATTATTATTACAAGATCAAGGATTCGTCATTGAAAACTTTTCTGATAGTCCACCACATTATGTGGATAAAAATGATGAATTCATACAAATTTTAAGTAAAGTATATGAAGAACAAACAGGGGAAAAAGCAGAACTTTTAGCCATTGGTGGGGGAACATACGCTAGATCGTTAGAAAAAGGGGTTGCATTTGGCGCATTATTCCCAGGCCGAGCTGATGTGATGCATCAGAAAGATGAACATATGTTTATTGAAGATTTATTTAAAGCCACCGCTATTTATGCACAAGCGATTTATGAATTAACGCAAGAATAGAGATAGAAAAAGAATGACTTGAATTTTTAGTCATTCTTTTTCTTTCCTTTATATCATTTGAAAACTACGAAATCTGGACATAAGACCTCAGTCATTTTCGCCTTTGTTATCCCTCTAAAAACACATCTGTGGATAAGTATCTTTCCCCTGTATCCATTACCATACAAACTACCACGTCCTCTTTTGAAAGGGTTTTGGCTACTTGGATCGCGGCATAACAAGCTGCTCCAGATGAAGGTCCAACTAAAATTCCTTCCTCTTTTGCAAGGCGTCTCGTAATATCATATGCGTCCTCATCTTTTATTAAATGGATTTTGTCATATACATTCGTATTCAATGTATTAGGGATAAAGCCAGGGCTTGTTCCTACTAATTTATGTTTTCCTGGTTTCCCGCCTGATAGTACAGGTGAGCCAGCTGGTTCTGCAACATGAACCTTTAATTGGGGGTAATAATCTTTTAAAACTTCCCCTGTACCTGTGATGGTTCCTCCCGTTCCAGCAGTGGCAACAAACGCCGTTAATTTCTTATTGATTTGCTTCATTGCTTCAATGACTTCTAATGCAGTGGTTTTTCTGTGAGCATCAGGATTTGCTTGGTTTTCAAATTGCATGGGAATGTAGCTGTTTGGAATTTCTTTTGCTAATTCTTCTGCTTTTCGAATAGCACCTGGCATTTTTTTATGACCGGGAGTAAGGACGACCTCCGCTCCATAAGCTTTTAAGAGATTAATTCTTTCCTTTGTCATCGTATCCGGCATGACTAGTATAGCGCGGTAGCCTCTTGCTGAAGCATTCATCGCAAGGCCAATTCCTGTATTTCCACTTGTTGGTTCAATAATAGTGGCCCCTTTTTTTAATTCCCCTGATTTTTCAGCTTCGATAATCATATTGAATGCCGCGCGGTCTTTTACACTTTTGCTCGGGTTAAAAAATTCTAATTTTAAATAGACATCTGCTCCATCTTCAGGATTAAGACGGTTCAGTTTGACTAATGGTGTATCTCCGATTAAATCCGCAATATTGTTCACGACTTTCATGTTTTTCATCCTTTCTTTTGCCTACCTATCTTTATAATACTAAATTCAAACTAAACCAATCAAATAATACAGGATATTTGTCGTTAATCCGAAGAAAATGTTGTATGAAATAAAAATATTTGAATTGAATGGGAATAAGGAAGTTTCTTTTGCCCGAAAATGTGAAACAGTGAATAGAATTTGGTAAAATAATGAATAAATACTCATTTATTGGCCAGTTGCAGCTCCTAGACGCTCAAGGTCTAGTGGCTATCTCCTTCAGAGGGAAAAAGTGCCCTCTTTGGCGGATCTTGGCACTTGCTTGTCGCGTCTGTTTAGTCGACTATACTTTTATGACAAGGGTGAAATAAATTGACACAATATCACTATTTTTTTGCTTTATCATTACCTGAAAATACGAAAAATATGTTACATCAATATTCAAGTCAACTCCACTTCCCATTTCAAAAATGGGTACATCCGGAAGATTATCATTTAACCTTTGCTTTTTTAGGAAGTGCGGATCAGGTGAAATTAGAAAAGGCAGTGGAAAATGTAAGAAAAGGGTTAATTGGATTTTCCTCCTTTTCATTAAAGATTTCTTCATACGGTACGTTTGGCCGCTCTGATTCCCCAAGAATTTTTTGGATTGGAGTTGAGGAGGAACCCCGCTTACACCAGTTACAGCAGATCATTCATAAAGCATGTAATGAGGCGGGCTTTGAACTTGAGACAAGACCGTTTCGACCACATATTACGATTGCACGAAAATGGAAAGGAGAATATCCTTATCCTAAAGGAATAGAAAGCGATATCGATCTTCCCTTTAAGGCGGACACGGTCGCATTATACCAAACACATCTCGATAGAATACCAAAATATGAAGCAATTGAGACATTTATATTACATGAGTAAGCACTGAAAGGGACGGTCAAGATGGCACAATTAATTAAGCTTCAAGATTATATATCACGCTATGAATTTGATTTATATCGCTACCCTACACAATTTGTTCGATTTAAAAAGCAACAATGGGAGAAAACACAGCAAAAATGGGAAGTAGAAAAACAAAATGAAGGGGATCAACCAATCGAAGAGGAAGTATTTGAACTTGAAAAAGCAGGCTTTTTTCAGCGGGTGAAAGGTTTATTTAAAAAGAATGTAAATACAGAGTTAGAGGATGACGACCTAGAAAAATGGGGGGAAATGAAGGAAACCGAAGTCTTTCCCTTTCATTTCAATTTATCTCATCCCCCAAAAAATAAGCATGAGTTAAAAAAATTATTTCTTGAGCAATTATTTCAATTTCAATTAAAATGGGCGAGTTCTACATTAACAGAGAAGTCGTATATAGATCAAAAATACATACAGGATGAGCGTTTACAGTTTTTCCTGCAACGATTTCCTGATACTTTCCTTCTTATGTATGAACCGATTTTAAGGATGAAAAATGCACCTGTTGAATTAGATCACCTGTTGATCACCCCAACGGAAGTGTGGTGTATTTCATTTCTAGAAGATGGTCATGAAGCCACATTTGTCGGATCCAATGATCGTTTTTGGACAAAAAAGATAGGGGAACAAGAAGAAAAGGTGCTTAGTCCTGCCATTTCTTTAAATCGGATGGGAATCATTATTTCACAGCTTTTTAAACTTTATGAAGTAGAGTTTCCTGTGAAAAAATTAGTTTTATCGAGAAATGGGTATATTGATTTTCCGACCGCTCCATTTGATTTAGAAATCGTGGATTGTAGAAATTTTAACCAATGGTTTGAATCTATGCGGAAATTGCATTCTCCGCTAAAAAGAATGCAAATGAAGGCGACGAAGAGTTTATTAGATTATGCACAAACCACTAGTATCCGTCGACCTGAATGGGATATGGGTATAGAAGACCCCTTTGTAGTGGATGAGTGAAAACGTAATCCTGAAAAAAGTAGGGTATATAAAAATGGAATTTTTAACAATATGAAAAAATGAATTGCTGACTTGGACCCTTTTGGTATACAATGAAAAGATGTTAAATTGTACGGAGATTGAATCCTTTAATAAAGAGATTGTTTGAAGGAAGTCGAATTTTGTCCTGCGATATTTGGATTCTATAAAGTAATCTTGACGAAAAACATCGAAAGAGGATAAAATTTACTAGATAGTTATTGTCGTTGAGCTTCAATAACTGTTTTTTTATCGCCAATTAATGAATGGATGATATTAAAAGGGAGAGTCCCATTGGAATTCTTTCATGTGTTTAAGCTATGTTTTGCTACAATTTTAAAAAAATAAACGATTAGTTTCGCTTTCTCTTTATGAAAGAATCGACAGATGAGGAGTGAGCTAATATAAAGTTTGTACTTTTTAATCGTACAGCTTACTTAAATGAAGGTGAATGAAGTTGGAACATTTATTAGGACAAGATTGGGAAATTGTTTCCGCCGGTGGTGCGACTGGTGAAGCCTTTTTAGCCAGTCATAATGGCCAAAAGCTATTTTTAAAACGGAATTCTTCCCCATTCTTAGCTGTTCTTTCTGCAGAAAGAATAGTACCGAAACTAATTTGGACGAAACGTTTGGAAAACGGAGATGTCATCACTGCTCAGCAATGGTTAAATGGAAGAGAACTTAAGCCGGTTGAAATGATGAGTGAACAAGTTGTAAAAGTGTTAAAGAAAATTCACTCTTCAAAACCGTTATTAATGATGCTTAAGAGGCTTGGAAAAAGGCATAATCAACCCGAAATGATGCTGAAGAAAATCACCATGAATTTAGATGATGAAATTTTACAATATCCCGGGGTGAAAGAATCCATTCAATTCTTACAATATGAACTCAAAAATATTTATTGCGAGGAATTGGTTGTTTGCCATGGAGATGTCAACCATAACAACTGGCTGCAAACAGACAACCAGTTGTATTTAATTGATTGGGACAATGCTATGATTGGCGATCCTGCAATAGATATTGGATCACTGTTATATTGGTATATTCCCAAAGAAAATTGGGAGCAGTGGTTAGGATTATACGGAGTAACTTTGACATCTCATTTGAAACTAAGAATGAAATGGTACATCACGGTCCAAACCCTTTACTTCGTCCAGTGGCACAGAGATAAGAATCGCTTTGATGAAATGATGAACTGGCTTCATTTTTTACAATCCATTCAGTGATTTATGAAAAATGATTCATATCTGCTACCCATTCAGATAGTTGGCTTTGATGTGATTGGATATGTTGATTAAGGTTCCCGGCATTCTTTCCATTTTGACTATAGGAATAGACATTTTCTAATAAAGGTTTCATCGAAGAATGGATATGCTGGTTGACCATTAAAGATTTGACTAGTCGTTCCAACTGTTCACATTCAGCAACTGAACCACAACAATCGGTTTGATGATTTGACAAAATGTCCTTTAATAATTCCAGCTGATGTTGATGATTTAACGTCATGGAAGTCATCCTTTCACTATTTAAGTAAGCTCATTTACGGTTAATTGAATAAATCGATCATCTGTTCTTTTTAAGGAAAAGAATTCACTCCTTATTTTGTGAGTTCTTTTTTTATTTATTCTTATCAATGCCTATATTCATCTATACGAAAAATTGAAGAAGTAGTCCCATTAAGATGCTCCTTGCAACAAATGGGGGATCATGATATCGTTTGAACGATGCGAAGTGCAATCAGTGATTGAAAAAAGAGGTGCTGACATGAGATTAAGATATAAGCCTTGGGCTAAAGATAAATTGAATGAATATCCGCAATATTCGATTCAACAACCAGAACAATATAAAGGAAGATGGGAAGAGGTATTTGGTAATGACCATCCTATCCACATTGAGGTCGGGACGGGAAAAGGCCAGTTTGTAACAGGAATGGCGAAAGCGAACCCTCATATTAATTATATCGGGATTGAAGTGTATGAAAGTGTCATCGTTTCAGCGCTTGATCGAATTATTGAGGCCGATCTCCCTAATGTAAAGCTATTAAGTGTGGATGCAAATGATTTATCGAAATTTTTTGCGAAAAATGATGTAGAACGTGTCTATTTAAATTTTTCAGATCCATGGCCTAAAGTAAGACATGAAAAACGCCGCCTTACATATCAGTCATTTTTAAAGATTTATGAAGATCTTTTAATTGATGGGGGAGAAATTCATTTTAAAACGGATAATCAAGGACTCTTTGAATATTCTCTTATGAGTTTTTCTAAATATGGAATGCTATTAAAATATATTAGTTTAGATCTTCATCAAAGTGATTATGAAGGAAATATTATGACAGAATATGAAGAGAAATTTTCAGCAAAAGGTCAACGAATTTATCGGTGTGAAGTAAAATTTCAAAATGATTAAGAAAAAATCGGTCCCACAAAGGGCCGATTTTTGCCTCGTCTATCAGCTATCGTATTTCTCCGTTTTCTCCCTACGATAAGTCAACATCAGCTCGTGGAATACCTCGCAGTGTTTCCTTTATCTCAGTCAAAGACTACAAAATCCGTACGCCGATGACCAGGCGCTTCCGCTTTTGATCGTCCAGCTCCAGCGCCTATCGTCTAGCGGATTTCTCCGTCTTTTCCCTACGATAAGTCAACATCAGCTCGTAAAAGACCTCGCTGTGTTTCCTTTATCTCAGTCAAAGACTACAAAATCCGTACGCCGATGGACAAGGCGCTTCCGCTTTTGATCGTCCAGCTCCAGCGCCTATCGTCTAGCGGATTTCTCCGTCTTTTCCCTACGATAAGTCAACATCAGCTCGTGAAAGACCTCGCTGTGTTTCCTTTATCTCAGTCAAAGACTACAAAATCCGTACGCCGATGGACAAGGCGCTTCCGCTTTTGTATTTATAAAATATAGTGGGGGTTTTTGAATTATGTTATAATTTAGAAAGTTATGTAAAGGGGGCGAAGTGGTGGAAACGCTTACAATAGGAGATTTAACATTGACATGGTTAAACGGTGGAGTAACGAATTTAGATGGGGGAGCTATGTTTGGAGTTGTTCCTAAACCATTATGGTCACGGAAATATCCACATAATGATGAAAATCAAATTGAATTGCGCACAGACCCTATTTTCTTTCAATTAGATAGGAAAAATATTTTAATTGAAACTGGAATCGGATATGGGAAAATGAATGCTAAACAAAAACGTAACTTTGGGGTTAGGGAGGAATCAAAAGTAGAAGAATCATTACAACAGCTTGGGGTATTGCCAGAAGATATTGATATTATCTTAATGACTCATCTTCATTTTGACCATGCATGTGGTTTGACAAAGTATGATGGGGACGAGCTTGTCTCTGCATTTCCCAATGCTACCATCTATACGTCGCGAACTGAATGGGGGGAAATGAGAAACCCGAATATTCGTTCCAAAAATACATATTGGAAGGAGAATTGGCAAGCAATTGTAGATCAAGTCAAAACATTTGAAGATGAAATAGAAGTGGTGAACGGAGTGAAAATGGTCCATACAGGCGGTCACAGTGATGGACACTCAATCATTGTCATTGAAAGAGATGGTGAAAAGCTTATTCATATGGCAGATATTATGCCGACTACTGCCCATCAACATGTGTTATGGGTCATGGCCTATGATGATTATCCAATGGATTCGATTGCCGCAAAGCAAAAGTGGTTATCTGAAGGGGTGAAGGATCACGCTTGGTTCACATTTTATCATGATGCCTTTTATCGGGCTGTGAAGTGGAATGAATCTCATGAGATCGTAGAGTCAGTAAAACGAATTAGATAAGAATGATGTAAAGGTGTCCCTAAAGTGCCTAGCTCCATTCTGGCTTTATTGGAAGATTTGAAGCAGTATCTTGGTGAAAATGGCTTGGCACTTTGCCTTCGGGACGTCATTTTGAAGCTTCATTATTAGGGGAGTCGATACACGTCCATAATCGTTCCGGTCTTGGCATCGGCGATAAATTCAAATTGTTCTAATTTCTCATTCACTCTTCTTGAAATGCCTCCACGATAAACCGTCGTTTGTAGGCCAAGCTTATGAAACTCCTCTGGCTTCATTTGAATCCATGAACCATCAATTGCTCCGTCTTTTTTAAATGCTTCTTTGACATTTTCTAATATTTTTTCCGCAGATACCGACATTTGATTTGATATAGCTTGTTGAACGGCAAGAGCTCCGATAGCACCTGAAACTGCCCCTGCTAAAAAAGTTTTCCAATTGTATTTCATCTTCCTTCCACCTCCAGCATGGCTTTTACATCCATAAGGATTTCTCCTATGGAATGATCTTTCACATATAAGTTCAGTATACAGTAGTTTGTTTAGATAATCCTTTCCGAGACTTTTTTTCAATAAAATTTCATTTTTCCCTCACATGAAGAACTTTCTTAATGAAGCATCTACAGAGGCGATGTAAATCGAACAAATGTGAAGGTGGAAAGGGACAAGATTTTTCTATAAAATAGAGGAAGGCAATATTTAGAACGGGTTCGATTTTGAACTTTTGAGGAATATATTGTACATAATGAAAAAATTTTAGAAAAGGAGTTTTACAATGAATCAGGAGACTCTACAACTTTTTAAAACATTAACAGAACTTCCGGGAACATCTGGTAATGAACATGCGGTTCGAGCGTTTATGCGTCAACAATTATCACAATACTCCGATGAGATCATTCAAGATGGACTTGGAAGTATATTCGGAATGAAAAAAGGAGAAGAAAACGGTCCGACTCTTATGGTGGCTGGGCATATGGATGAAGTTGGATTTATGGTCACCTCGATTACAGACAACGGCATGATTCGCTTTCAAACATTAGGTGGTTGGTGGAGTCAAGTGTTACTTGCTCAACGGATTCAAATTATCACAGAGCAAGGTCCTATCATCGGCGTGATCGGTTCCATTCCCCCGCATTTATTAAATGATAGTCGAAGAAATAAGCCAATGGAGATCAAAAATATGTTAATTGATGTTGGAGCAGATGATCGGGAAGATGCCGTCCAAATGGGGATTAAGCCAGGACAGCAAATAGTACCGATTTGTCCATTTACTCCGATGGCAAATGAAAGGAAAATTTTAGCAAAAGCATGGGATAATCGCTATGGTTGTGGATTAGCAATCGAATTATTAAAAGAAGTGAAAGATGAAAACCTACCGAATGTATTATATTCTGGTGCAACTGTTCAGGAAGAGGTAGGGCTACGTGGTGCACAGACATCTGCCAATATGATTAAGCCTGATCTCTTTTTTGCATTGGATGCAAGCCCAGCCAATGACATGACAGGAGATAAAAATGAATTTGGACAGCTTGGGAAAGGGACACTACTAAGGATTCTTGACCGATCTATGGTGACACATAGAGGAATGAGAGAATTCGTATTGGATACAGCCGAAACCAATCATATCCCTTATCAATATTTCGTATCACAAGGGGGAACAGATGCTGGAAGAGTTCACTTATCGAATGAAGGTGTACCGAGTGCTGTGATCGGAATTTGCTCAAGATATATTCATACTCATGCTTCCATTATTCATGTGGATGACTATGCTGCTGCAAAAGAATTATTAGTGAAATTAGTTAAAACATGTGACCAATCCACTGTTCAAACGATTCGTCAAAACGGTTAAATGGTGAATAAATATTCATACTAAAACAGTGGGGGAAGGGAATCTTCCCCCACTGATTCAAGCTAAAGTCTATTTCTCTTCAAAAATATAAGATAACACTTGGATTGCCTGCTCAATTGTTTCAACTGTTACATTGGCTTTCCTTGATAATTCTTTGAGGGCATGGTGATGTTCTTTTGGTCGGATTAAGATCAGTGGCTTCCCAGAGGTAATCGCTAAGCTTGCATCCATCGCTGTGTTCCATTGTTTGTATTTTTCACCGAATAAGGCGATGACAATGTCTGCCTTTTGCATTAAAATTTGTGTTCGAAAATTATTAATGCTCGAAGCGGCTTCATCTTTTAAAATAGCGTTAGGTTGCTCTCCTAATATTTCTTCGCCAATATTGTCTGAGCGTTCATGATTTTCCATTGGTCCAACGAAAGTAATCGGCAATTGAAGAGCATTCGACCGTGCCTTTATTTCTTCGCGCCAACTTGTATGGATCTCCCCTGCTAAATAAATAATGATTTCCATTCTCTAACAACCTCCTTCATTCTTAATTAATATACCTTAAATAAACTGAATTTTGAATTTTTTTATCTCGCTCCTCAAATGGGAATAATAGATCGAATCAAAGAATTTTCTCTATGTGTAAAATTTTACTCGGGGGTACCTGAGGCATATTTCTAGTCAAAAAAAGAGAAAGCACTCTATCATAAATGTATGCTAGACGGCAAATA